>JBEQLH010000358.1:0-1886 GCA_040326075.1 Anaerolineales bacterium | reverse complement strand
GCAAGTTCTTCTTTGAGTCTGCGGTCATGGATGGCGCGCCAATCTTCTCCCTGTTCAGGAATGCATTACCCGCCGCGCAGCTCTTGGCTTTCGAAGGAATCTTAAACTCAACCACAAATCTGATCTTGACCCGCATGGAGGGAGGAGAGGAGTTCGACCAGGCAGTAGCCTATGCGCAAAGGATCGGCATCGCTGAAACCGATCCCAGCGGTGATATCGATGGATGGGATGCCGCGGTAAAGGTTGCGGCTCTGGTCACCGTATTGATGGGGGTACCTCTTAAACCCAACGAAGTCGAGCGAACAGGTATCCGGGGGATCAACTTAGCAGAAATCGAACGCGCCCAGGAACAAAATCAGCGCTGGAAGCTGGTCTGTTCCGCGGCGCGAGAGGGTAAAAGCGTACGCGCCAGCGTCGCTCCCCAAATGGTGCCTCCCAGTTCGCCGCTCTTCCAGGTGGATGGTACGACCAGCATCGTGCAGTTCGAAACTGATGTGCTGGGTTCCCTCTCGGTTATTGAAGCTGATCCTGGCCCGCACACGACTGCCTACGGTCTCCTGGCTGATTTTCTCAATGCTGTGCGAGGTTGATTGCGGAAAATAATGTATCGTACTAACCTGATGCCTATCTCAACAGGATAGATCCAATTAAACAAGGAAAGGAGTGCTCTGGTATGGAAGTCATCCAATCCGGGAAAGGCAAATTGATCCAGCCGCCCGATATCAACGCTTTCCGCGAGTGGAACCGTCAGAAACCCAAAGGGCTGATTGATAAACGCATGACCGAAGCAGAGGCGGTCAGCAAATTTATCAAAGATGGGGACTATATTGGTACTGAGCTCTATGGGACGGTACGGGCTCCGATGTCATTGGTCAATGAGATGGTGCGTCAGGGGGTTAAAGACCTGCGAGTAGCCGGGCAGGGTGTTCTCGAATTGGATATGCTGTTAGCAGCCAGCCGGATTAAGGAATTGGATTTCACTTATATCGGTCTGGAGGTATACGGTGTCTCTAACTGCCTGCGCCGGGAAGTAGAGAGTGGGAGGGTTGAGACCGTGGTAGAGTGGAGCAACGCGGCCATTACCTGGCGCTTCAAAGCAACAGCCATCGGGGTGCCCTTTATCCCAACCCGCTCGATGCTTGGTACGGATACATTTAAATACAGCGCAGCCAAAGTCGTCGAATGTCCTTTCACTGGTGACCCCATTTGTCTTCTACCAGCTTTGATCCTGGATGTTGGCCTGATCCATGTCCACCGGGCTGATAAATATGGAAATGCCCAGATCGATGGCATCAGCGGTTTTTCTGCTGAGGTGGCTCGCGCTTCAAAACGGCTGATTATCAGCGCTGAGGAAATCGTCGATAACGAAACAATCCGCCAGGCACCAGACCGGACCATCATTCCTTATTACCTGGTTGACGCTGTGGTGAATGCACCCTTCGGTTCTCATCCAGGAGAGATGTGCTACCTTTATAAGCGAGATGAACCACAAATCCGTGAATGGGTGGAGGCTTCAAAAGATCCGGATACAACCCAGGCATATCTGGACAAATACATTTATGGCGTCAAGGATCACGAGGAGTACCTTGAAATGATCGGACGGGAACAGCTTAATGAATTGCGAAAAGGAAGCCAACGATGAAGGACAATACATCCAATGGTTATAAGCCGGCAGAACTGCTGATCTGCACAGCATCTCGCTTGATGAACGATAACACCACCGCGTTCATCGGGACAGGCATTCCTATGCTGGCAGCCTCCCTTGCGCAGCGTATGCACGCGCCGAATTTAGTGGCAATCTTCGAATTCGGTGGAACTGGTGCCATATTCGAGGAACTTCCCATAGCAGTAGGTGGAGAAAGCACCTTCCACCGGGCGATCGCGGC
>JBEQLH010000042.1:8905-15715 GCA_040326075.1 Anaerolineales bacterium | reverse complement strand
ATCGACTCTCACGGTCGCGCCTGGCGCATGGGAACCACAGGAGTCGCAATTGGCCTCTCGGGATTACCTGGACTGGTGGATTTGCGCGGAGAACAAGACCTGTTCGGATACACCTTACGGATCACGCAGGTGGGCGCAGCCGATGAATTAGCGGCCGCCGCTTCTCTAGTTATGGGGCAGGCTGCAGAGGGTACGCCGGTAATCCATGTGCGTGGTTTTCCATACAACTTGCGAGAAGGTGAGCTTGGTGAGATATTACGTCCAAAGGAGCTAGATTTATTCCGATAATACTGAGAAGTATTCATTGTCCGTGGTTTTCACTTGAAAGCAAAAGGTAGTTAGAAATGGTTTGCTTAGAAGTGTACAGTAACTTAACCGGTGGGCTCTAGGAGGTATTAAATATTGGATATCAGTCAAACGGAAAATGAGATTTGGCAGTACTTTGATGAACCGATCAGAGCGGTATTGACTTCTGGGTTGGCGATAATGAAGATAAAATTCTGGATGCTCTAATTTGCACAATTGACCTCAATAAAATGGATATCGAGATTAGGTTATTAATCGCTTGCTCGGAAGCAAACTTTCAAACGAGATTAGGCTTTCACAATTAGGTAAGATGCGGGCTATTTTAGTCCGTCGATTCGGAGGAAAGGAGGAACATGAGTTTAACATTGATCCCAGAATCTCACATTGACTTACTGCAAGATGAAGTACGAGCGTATGCTTATTTAGCGACTGTTATGGGAGATGGAACACCTCAAGTAACACCGGTTTGGTTCAATACAAATGAGGATTTCATCCTAATCAACTCTGCCAAGGGGCGCGTTAAGGATCGAAACATGCGCCAGAGATCATCTATCGCGGTGGTAATTCAAGATCCGAATAATCCCTTCCGATATATGCAGGTCCGAGGCCGGATAGTAGAGATTACTGAAAAAGGCGCCAGGCAGCATATCAACACACTATCTGAGAAATACACAGGAAACGCTGAGTATACATTGAATGACCCGAATGAAGTTCGCGTAATCTATATGCTCCGTCCAGAAAAAGCGCAGGTTATGGGGTGAACCTGATCCACCACACAGGATGCCACTGATATATATGCGATACAACAAGTTGAACCCGCGGAAAATTTCAGGGAAGATGATTGATATCAGGTGCCCGAGATGAAGGTTGCCGCGTTAGCGGGAGGCGTCGGCGGCGCTAAGCTGGTCGATGGACTCGCAAGAAACCTTCCCCATGAATCACTTACCGTGATCGTGAATACCGGGGATGACTTTGACCATTTTGGATTGCGCATCTGTCCTGACCTGGATACAGTATGCTACACGCTAGCTGGTATCGCTAATCCTACTACAGGATGGGGACGGGAAGACGAGACCTGGAATGTAATGGGAAGCCTGGAACCATTAGGCGCACCATCCTGGTTCCGACTCGGGGATCGTGATCTTGCCACCCACCTGGAACGGACCCGCTTGCTTGAATCTGGAAATTCCCTTAGCGAGGTGACCAGACATTTCTGCGCGATCTGGCAGGTTAAACCTCTGGTTTTACCGATGAGCGATGATCACATCCCAACTATAGTTAATACATCAGTTGGCGAATTACCCTTCCAGGAATATTTTGTCCGGTTGCAATGTCAGCCGCAGGTTACCGGTTTCCGCTTTGAGGGAGTTGAGTCATCGAAACCTGCAGCTGGAGTGTTGGAATCATTGGCTGAAGCTGATTTGGTCATCATTTGCCCATCCAACCCATGGGTCAGCATTGACCCAATTCTGGCGCTGCCTGGTGTGAAAGAAGCGATTATGGTAAATGCTGACCGGAAACAGGTGATCGCAGTCTCACCAATTATTGCTGGTAAAGCTGTTAAAGGACCCGCAGCCAAAATGTACCTGGAGATGGGATTAGAACCATCCGCCCTGAGTGTCGCAAAACATTACGGCACTCAAATCAGAGATGGGTTATTGACCGGATATGTGTTTGATGATCTTGACATGAATCAGGAAGGTGAGATCAATGAAATTGGAATTAAGACATTGTTGACAAACACATTGATGAAGACCAAAGAGGATCGGATTCGTCTAGCCGAAGAGGTGATTTCATTTGGTGATAAGCTATTATAAGAATATAGACCTCGATAATTGGTAATTGACTGCTGACATTACAAAATTAACGACTCGTGATGGCAAAATAATTGATATACTCAATCTGCATTTATCCATGTCCATTAACAAAAAATCGAAAGGAAAAAATAAATGACCTTCTGGGCGATCGTTCCAGTGAAACCATTGGGAAGGGGAAAATCAAGGTTGGCGGGAGTTTTGACACAGGAAGAGCGTTTAGATTTGAACAGCAATTTATTAATTCACACCGTAGATATTCTTCGAGAGATACCTGAGATCGAGCACGTATTGGTGGTGAGTCGCGATCAGTCAGCATTATCCCTAGCCCGTGCGCATGGAGCTCGCACAGTACAAGAGAATGGAGCACCCGAGCTGAACATCGCTCTGACTCGAGCAACCATGGTGGCAAAAAGTTATGCAACCCGCGGGGTCTTGATAATCCCCTCTGATTTACCAATGATCACCAAAGAAGATGTATATGCAATGTTTGATCGTGTCCAGGACCCTCCTGTGGTAGTGGTAGCGCCAGACCGCCGAAAAGAGGGAACAAATGCCTTGCTGGTTTGCCCAGTAGGTTTGATTGAATATGACTATGGCCCCAATTCCTTCGAGCGCCATTGCCAGCACGCTCTTCAAGCTGGTGCTCGATTGGAGATATGCGAATTACCTTCACTCGCTTTGGACATGGATTTGCCAGAAGACCTGGAATTGGTGAGTAATGAGCTCGAAAACTGGTCTCCCTGAATAATTTATCTTATAATCTGATCAACGATACATAATTTGCGGAGGTTCCGATGTCTGAACGTGTTGCTTTATATCTGCAAGACGCGCACGATTTGCGCGATGGCCTGGATTATGTCCAATATGCCGAACAACGCGGATTCGAAGCCGTTTGGCAGGCTGAATCTCGTCTGGTGAGGGATGCCATTGTACCCATGGCAGCTTATGCAGCTGTCACTGAGCGAATTAAAGTCGGATCAGGTGTGATAAACAATTGGACTCGCAATATCGGTCTTCTGGCGTCCACATATCTAACCCTGGACGATCTTGCCCCTGACCGTATTATCTGTGGAATAGGAGCCTGGTGGGACCCGCTTGCACGCAATGTCGGTATCGAACGGCGGAAGCCATTAACCGCAATGCGCGAAACAGTTGAAGTCCTGCGCCGCTTGCTGAATTTGGAGCGGGTTACCTTTCATGGGGATTTTGTGCATGTGGATGGTATTGAATTGGATGTAGTACACGGTCGCCGGGAACCACGAAATGTGCCCATAATGATCGGCGCGACAGGTGATAAGATGATGGAGCTAACCGGAGAGATTGCTGATGGGGTTGTACTAAACTATTGTGTCCCCCCGGAATACAACGAACGGGCTTTGGAATTGTTGGCGCGCGGGGCGAAGAAAGCTGGGAGAAAGATGGAAGATGTGGATCGACCCCAGCTGGTTGTATGCTCAGTTGATCTGGATCGAGAGAAAGCAATCGATACCACTCGTGAATTGCTGACCCAGTATCTTGCCCAACAACCACATATCGCCAAAGCATCTGGCGTATCACAAGACGTAGTGGATAATATCCAATCGATCCTTGGTTGGCCTGCCACCAAAGAACAAATCCAGCAGGCTAAGCACTTGGTCCCTGAGGAATTGATCCACCGCATCACCGCTTCAGGGACGCCTGAAGAAGCCCGGATCAAGGTTGAGGAATATCGCAGCAATGGCTGCACGTCCCCGATCCTTTATCCGGTGGGTGGCGATGTAAAATTACTGATCGATACCTTCGCACCGTGAACTAGTCTGCGATCACAACTGAAATCCTGGTTATTATCCGCGATATAACGATTTTCTTGCCAGGAATTGATCACACTTTGCGATTATCATAAATGAGGAATATATTCATCATCGCTCTCGGTATCCTCGAGAGGGTTTTTAAAAAAAATAGGAGCGAGCCATAAATTCATATCCTGCATAGTATAATCTTGAGCATCAGGAGAGTGAATTCCATGCACAAACTTCAACCCAATTCCCGGCATTGCTTTGCATGTGGTTTGGAAAATAACTACGGTCTAAAATTACGGTTTTTCAATACTGCTCCGGGTGAAGTGACCGTTAATTACACAGTTCCCGAACGATATCAGGGTTATCCCGGAATAGTGCATGGTGGCATTACAACTGCAATTTTAGATGAGGTTGCTGGGCGGGCCCAATTGGGGGGTGATCCAAATCGATTAATGTTTACCGCGAAACTTGAAATTCGGTTTCGAAAGAATGTACCAGTGGGTAAGCCGCTGCTGATTGTTGGAAGAGTAGAAAAAACTAAGAAACGAATGGCATCCAGCGTTGGTATGATCTATGGCCCAGAGGGAGATTTGCTGGTCGAGGCAAAAGCTTTACTAGTTGATTTACCCGAAGATGGGATAAAAGATGAAGATTTCGCCGCCTTAGGGTGGAGGGTGTATGATGACGCTGAAATCCAGGAAATGAGTGATGAATTATGATCGTTGAGTATTACCGTCCAAAAAACATCGCTGAAACACTGAGCCTGCTTTCAGAAACCCAAATTAATACTGTTCTGATGGGTGGAGGAACCGCAATTGATCGATATTCCACCGAACCATTTGCTGTCTTGGATTTACAAGATGTTGGGTTGAGCAGCATCCAGGTACGTAGCAGTGTTCTCGAAATTGGTGCAACAGCTACTTTACAAGCTTTATATGAGTATCCCCAAATTCAAGAGGCTTTAATAAGTTCTATCTACCATGAAGCGACACAAAATCTGAGACAGGTTGCTACCGCAGCTGGTACATTAATCGCCGCAGATGGACGGTCACCTTTCACAACCGCCATGTATGCCCTAGATGCGGCACTCACCATAATTCCAGATGAAGAACAAATTTCGCTTGGCGATTTGCTGGCTCTGGGTAAAAAAAGCCTAGCAAAGAGGTTGATCACAAAAATCACCATACCTCTTAACGTGCGATTAGCATATGAATACGTCGCCCGTACACCAGCTGACTTGCCAATTGTCTGTGCCGCAGTCGCGGTTTGGCCTTCAGGACGGACGCGAGTAGTCTTGGGCGGATATGGGGAAGAGCCAATCCTGGCGATGGATGGACCTGATGGGGGTGGTGCGGAGATCGCTGCTAAGGATGCGTATAGTCTTTCAGATGATCAGTGGGCAACAGCTGAATACCGCCAGGAGATGGCTAAAGTGTTGGTGAAAAGGGGCCTGGTAAATTTGGAAGCAAGCAGCAAATCAAAAGAATAGGTCTCCATCAATATTTATGACCTCTGCAGCAATTGAGAAACTCAATGAAAATTAACCTTAGTGTCAATGATAAAGTTCAACAAGTTGAGATCAAACCTGGGGATACCTTACTAAAAGTTCTCCGAGAACAAGGGTATTTTGGCGTAAAGCACGGGTGCGAGACTGGCGAATGCGGTGCCTGCACTATTCTGTTAGATGGTAAGCCGATTAATGCTTGCATCCAATTAGCTGCTCAGGCTGAGGGTCACAACATCGAGACGATTGAAGCTGCTGGTGAACATCCTCAGCAAGGTTGGAAATTGACCGCAGGTTTTCACCCCATCCAGGATGCTTTTGTGGAAAGCGGCGCGATCCAGTGTGGGTATTGTACGCCTGCCATGATCCTGGCCGCTAAAGAGCTGCTCGAACGCGTTCCGAATCCGACGGAAACCGAGATAAGAGATTCTTTCTCTGGAATTTTATGTCGCTGCACAGGTTATTTAAAGCCTGTCCAGGCTGTTCAGCGGGCTGCTGCAGTAACACGCGGTGATGAATTGGAATCTGACCAGGACGCAATTCCTGCCTATCCCGATTGGCTTAGTGAGGAGAATGCCTACCAATCTCCTTACGATGATAGACCTACTGAACCTGAGACTGGTGATCCGGACGGGAAGCAAGTCATAGCTCCTAGCAGGGTGATGCCACGCATCCAGATCACATCAGAGACTGAAACCTGGCAGCGGGTCGGTAAACCAGAGAAGAAAGTTGATGCGGTTAAATTGGCTCAAGGGAAACCGGCTTTTACTGCAGATTTTGAAAAACGCGATTTATTGTTTGCCAAAGTCCTTCATAGTCCTTATGCTCACGCCAAGATCAAAAAAATTGATTCTCACAAAGCATTGACCTTACCAGGAGTAGCTGCTGTGCTGACCTGGCAAGATATCCCACGGGTGGCTTATTCCACAGCTGGTCAGTCTGATCCTATCCCAGGGCCATTGGATACGTTCTCGCTTGATAATAAAGTCCGTTTTGTCGGCGATCGAGTGGCATTTGTTGCTGCAGAGACCGAGGATATCGCTCTCAAGGCTCTTGAACTGATCGATGTTGAATATGAACCATTAGAACCCGTATTAGATTCATCCCAGGCTATGCTGCCTGGAGCACCGATTTTGCATGACGAACCCGAATATGTGAATTTTGCCGAATCAAATCCCTCTCGGAATCTGGCAGCTGAGATTCGCATCGATATCGGCGACGTTGAAAGTGGTTTCGCTGAGGCTGACCGGGTTTATGAATACGAATACGAAGTACCAAAAGTGCAACAGGCGCATATTGAACCGCATATTGCAATCACTTATTGGGATGAGGATGACCGCCTGGTGATCCTATCCAGCACCCAGGTGCCTTTTCACGCCAGGCGCGAACTTGCACCGGTACTCGG
>JBEQLH010000042.1:4597-8805 GCA_040326075.1 Anaerolineales bacterium | reverse complement strand
TATGGTGGACATGCATTAACTGTGACTGGCAATACAGGTCACAAATCTATGGCTTTGTATGTTGGTGATGGACCTTATCGAAAAACACCCAATATTCGTTTCTATGCTGATATTGTCTACACCAACCATCCTCCTTCAGGTGCATACCGGGGGTATGGGGTTCCACAAGGATTTTGGGCTGTTGAGCGCCAGATGGAAAAGATTGCTAACGACCTTGGTATGGATCCAATCGAATTTCGCATCAAGAATTCCCTTCGTGAAGGTGAACTGCAGCCGTTCAGCACGGCCTGGAGTGAAGGACGTGAGCCTTCACCCGAAACAATTGAAACTTGTGGATTGGAGCAATGTGTCCAACAAGGTAGAGCTGCTATCGGTTGGGACCAGAAATTTGGAGATTCGCAATGGCAGCAGGTTCCTGGCAAACCTCATTTACGGCGAGGAATCGGAGTCGCCATGGTCATGCAGGGGACGGCCATACCTTACCTTGATATGGGTGGAGCCAGTATCAAGATGAATGATGATGGTTCCTTCAATCTACTGGTGGGTGCAACTGATCTGGGGACGGGATCAGATACGGTATTAGCTCAGATGGCCGCTGAAGTGCTTGGAGTGGCTTTGGATGACATTATTATTTATTCATCCGACACTGACTTTACCCCCTTCGATAAAGGCGCTTATGCCTCTTCGACAACCTATATCTCTGGTGCTGCGGTGATTAAGGCCGCGCAGGCTGCAGCACTGCGCATCCGCAACCGGGCTGCGCGCATGTTCAATGAGGCGGAAGGAATTGACTTGGTTGAAGAAGATGATATTCGTCTGGTCGATCGCCAGGCGGTCTCACCTGATGGCCGCTTAATTTCATTATCTGAAATTGGTCACGAAACGCTGCATCACTCGGACCAGGAACAAATCATGGGCATTGGTTCGTATATGTCCCCAGTTGCCCCACCCCCATTTGCTGCTCAATTCGCAGAAGTTATCGTTGACCTGGAGACAGGTGCAGTGGTGGTTGATAAATTAGTCATGGCTGTCGACTCGGGTGTGATCGTCAACCCTTTGACTGCTTCCGGTCAAATTGAAGGAGGTATGACTCAGGCCCTCGGCTACGCAGTTTGTGAAGAAATGCTGTATGATTCGGATGGGCGTGCCCGAGAGAAAGACCTGCGGGATTACCACATATTCCAATCCCACGAGATGCCTGAATTGACGACCATCTTTGTAGAAACTTTTGAACCTTCTCATCCGTTTGGGGTCAAAGCTGTAGCAGAGATTCCAATGGATGGGGTGGCGCCTGCCGTAGGAAATGCAGTTTTTAATGCTTGTGGAGTCAACATTGACCGTAATCCCATTACTCCGGAAAAGGTTTGGCGCGAGCTCCAGGAATCCGATGCTAATTCTGAAGTCTAGTTGAAATAATTTGCTTGGGTTGACATCTGATCCTTATCAACCATAATCACTGTCCTGGCTGATCCCATCCATAACTCAAATAATAAATACGGGATTATGCCTGAAAAATCAGAAAAGAATGAATTAAATTCAATGGCTCAAACATACGTAATTGGTCACGTTAATCCCGACACAGATTCAATTGCTTCTGCCATGGGATATGCCTGGTTCTTACACGAACTGAATGGGGAGGATATACAGGCAGCCCGGGCTGGTCCAGTTAATCCCCAGACCAGTTGGGTGCTTAAAAGGTTGGGTTTGGATAGTCCACTGTTATTGAATGACGCTTCGCCACGCTTTGAGTCAGTATCAATCAGGTTAGACACGACCACACCTGACGATCCCTTGCGAGAAGCATGGGGCATCGCCAGCCGCACATGGGGGATAGCGCCAATCGTAAATGAAGATGGCACTCCATTTGGGTTGGTTAATGGACCCAGCCTATTTGCATTGTTGAGTAAACTGGTCGGTCCGCATCCCCGCCGGCAGGAAATGCGCATAGCAGATATTTTGGACCTTCCCTGCCGGGAGGCGGCCAACAACAATGTCCCTAGCTTTCCGGCCACAGGCCGAATTCGAGACTCTATTCAAAGGATATTACGGGCAGAAGGCGATGATTTCTGGGTAGTGGATGAGGATGGTTATTACGTTGGTGTCTGTCGCCAGAGAGAAGCGCTCAATCCTCCCCGCTTGCGTTTAATTTTGGTTGACCATAATGAACCCAGCCAGGCGATTGGATCGTTGGAAGAAGCTGAGCTGATAGAAATCCTCGATCACCATCGTCTTGGAAGTGCAACCACCCACGTCCCAATCCGGTTTTCGATCGATGTCGTCGGCAGTACAAGCACGCTTGTCACAGAGCGGATCGAAGAATCTGGTTTCAGTGCTCCCCCGGCCTTAGCTGGTTTGCTCTTAGCCGGCTTGCTTGCCGATACGCTGCTGTTTAACTCTCCAACGACTACCGAGCGGGATAAACAAGCTGCTGAACGTCTTTCCCGGTGGGCAATTATTAAAGGTGGCCCATTGGCAGGAGAATCGTTGGAGTCATACGGCGAGCAGGTTATCCAGGCTGGTTCAGGCATCTCTAGTCGTGATCCAAATGAAGTTGTCAACACGGACATCAAAATTTATGCATCCGGTGGAGAAGATTTCGCAATTGCCCAGGTGGAGGTCACAGACCTGCTATTGCTTAAAGAACAGCTTCCATCACTGCGCCAGGCTCTATGTGATTTGCGTGATAAACGTGGTTTAGGTTTCGCCATGTTAATGGTAACGGATGTAGTAGGTGGATCAAGCAGATTGGTACTGACCAATGATTTGCCAATCCTTGGAGACTTACCTTACCCAAAGCAGCCAGATGGCACATTATTGGCTGAGGACGTGGTCTCACGAAAAAAGCAGCTCTTACCCGTCGTGCTTGGTTTGCTTGAAGGGTAATTATTATTAGTAGGTTAATTATTTATGTCAATCTGGCGCGCAATAGCTGAATTAGAAGAAAATCATGAAACCGGGGTTATCTGTACCATTATCCGCAGCGAGGGATCAACCCCGCGCCATGCGGGAAGCAAAATGTTGGTCTACGAAGACGGTCGCGTGACCGGGAGTGTTGGGGGCGGTGAATTGGAGAGCAGAATCATTACGGTTGCCCTTGAAGTTATGCAGGATGGAAAACCCCGTCTTCTGGAATACAATATGAGCGATCCAGATCGCGGAGATCCAGGAGTGTGTGGTGGACGAGTGGAGATATACATGGAACCAATATCACCGAAACCAACCTTAGTTGTCGTCGGAGCTGGGCATGTTGGTCAAGCGGTCGCTCATCTGGCCCACTGGTTAGGCTTTAAAGTAGTTGTCAGTGATGACCGGCCTGAATTCTGTGATCCGGAGGTCATCCCCGATGCAGATGAATTTTATCCCTGCCGATTAGAAGAATTAAGTGACAAATTTACCATCACTCATTCAACCTACATGGTCCTGACCACCCGAAGTGTAGATATTGATGTCCCTGGATTACCAATGATATTGGATTCACAAGCTGCATATGTTGGTGTGATTGGTTCCAGGCGCCGTTGGGAAACCGCGCGCAAGCAGCTCGAAGAATCCGGCGTACAAGCAGATCAACTCGAACGAGTTCGATCCCCAATGGGTCTTGATATATCTGCTGAAACCCCTGAGGAGATCGCGGTTAGCATCATGGCAGAGATTATAAGGACACAGCGGAGAATTATAGTAAAGTAATAGCTTCCAGATTGGAATAACTGACATCTGATAAAGTAAGATTACTCAATTAATTATGTTTAAGGTATCGTGGAGAATTTCATGTGGCGTGAGTACTTCAATGTAAATTCTATTGACCAGGCTCTGGATATCCTGTCCGAGCGTGGTGAAAAAGCCCGGATTGTCGCTGGTGCAACAGACTTGATACTGGAAATTGAACGTGGTGCCAGAACTGGTATAGATACCCTGGTTGATATATCCCGCATTCCTGGATTGGACCAGATCCACCTTGATGAAGATGAACTCATCCATCTGGGTCCTTTAGTTACTCACAACCACTGCCTGGCATCCAAATTGATCAGGGAGAAAGCTTATCCGCTTGCTCAGGCTGCCTGGGAAGTAGGTTCACCTCAGATCCGGAATAGGGGAACTGTGGCTGGTAACCTCATCACTGCCTCTCCAGCAAATGACACAATTTCTCCATTGATGGCTTTAGGCGCAGTGGTGACATTGCGATCTCGTGCTGAAGAGAGGATTGTGCCATT
>JBEQLH010000042.1:0-4497 GCA_040326075.1 Anaerolineales bacterium | reverse complement strand
TTGGGCGCAGTGGCACCAACAATTATCCATGCCAGTGAGGCAGAGGATTACCTAAAAGATCGTTCCCTTGATGTGGGAACGATCGAGAAAGCAGCACTATTAGCTGAGCAAGCATCCCAACCTATTGACGATGTGCGTGGCTCAGGGAATTATCGCCGGGAAATGATCAGAGTGTGTGCTTTACGTGCACTGCGCAATCTTGCCAGGGGTGAGATTCCGAACCAGATCCCAGAGGATCCGATTTTATTGTGGGGTGATAATCGCCTGGGAATCACACCTTCTTTGGATCTATCATCGGAACATTCTGTGAGTAAGGGTATGATAAATACTCGCATCAATGGTAAGGAATTCAACTTTAATGGTGGAGTTCAAAAAAGCCTCTTGCGATTATTGCGAGAGGATGCTGGTCTTACCGGCACTAAAGAAGGGTGCGCAGAGGGAGAGTGCGGCGCCTGTACCGTATTTCTGGATGGTGTGGCGGTAATGAGCTGCATGGTTCCAGCCGCGAGAGCACATCAGGCGAAGATTGAAACTATAGAGGGATTAGCACATAATGGAGAGTTACACCCAGTTCAGCAAGCTTTCATCGATGATGGCGCGGTTCAATGTGGCTACTGCACACCAGGTTTTATAATGTCTGCTGCGAAACTGCTAGAAGAACGACCTCAACCATCGCGGGAAGAGGTTCTGGTTTCAATCACCGGCAATCTTTGTCGATGTACAGGTTATTACAAGATCATTTCAGCCATTGAGAGAGCTAGTCAATTGGAGGCCAAAGATGAGTAAATACGATCCTTCATATGCCCAAAAGAGCCGCAGCTTACGCGGAAGCAGTGTTCACCCTATCTGGCGAGGGATTGGTTGTATTATGTTGATTTTAGTACCGATCATCGCCTTCGCAGGGGCAAAATTATTCGTCCAGGCCAATATAAAACAACGCTGGATTGATATACCTCAAGAGATGAACGGATCATTTTCAGTACCCGTGGTGGGTCGGGTATTATTTGCTGATCTTGCGGTTTGGATAATCCTGATCGTGATTGGATTTGGGATATTGACAGTAATTTACGCATTGTTCTACCGGTTGCTCGGGCCAGCCAGGCACGGACCACTAGAATCACCACCAGGATAATTCAAGTTGAGAATATTTACCTGTAAAAAGGTGAGATAAATTATTATGGAACGAACCGTACCCAGTACCGCTTCCGAAGAGATCGAACTATACCAGAGGACATACTATTCATTATTACGTTCAACCGCGGAAGTACAAATCCGGACGCTGGAGGAAGCCCACGCTCGCATGAATTCCTTGCTCCATCCGGAGGCACGCGAAACATCGCCTGATTTATCTGCATTTGTCTATTCGATTCTGCGTTTACCGCCTATCATTCACCATGTCCAGTTGGTCGTAATGGGGCAGAGTCCTGAGGTGTTTGAGCGGGGTGGATTTGGGAATGTAGAAGATTGGCAGCAGGTCTTTGCCCCTGCCCGGCGGAGACGATGTCTCTTCAACGGCGAAGATGTACTCGCCTGTTATATTGCCAGCCGAACAGATATCGATGATATCGTCCCTCTGCTAACTGCTTACCAAATTGAATGGAATAAATTTCATACCCTGCTCCAAATGCTGCCGGATTCAATTTCTCTAACAGAAATTGAGAATGATCAAGAATTGTTCGATCAGATCGCCAATGCTCTGAAGATTACAGTCGATGATTTGGCACAGCTGCGACTGCTCCTGGGATCTGAATTTGTGCACTTTCTCCAGAAAATTGCCTCCCGTCCATCCCGTATACGCATGCAGTTGTTGAGCGGATCGCTGAGCGATTATTGGCGTGCTACGCGAATCTGGTGGGATAATATCCATGCTGAATGCCCCCAGCTCAAAGAAAAACCCGTTTATTTTATTTCCAGCAATCCCCACAGCGTGGTCAATCTTCTTTCAGGTTTCGCCCTCCAACATAGAGATGATCTGCTCAAATTTATTGATGAGTCGGAAAATGGGGTCTTGACGGAAGAATGGGCGAAGATCAGGGATGATCGAGTACCATCCAACAGGGAGAATTTCTTTTATTACGCTTTCAAGGAATATTTAGGTACGCAAGAAGGGCGGCTGATTGGTAAATCCATGCCAAACCATGAGATCGGATTGGGTATCCAACGTATCCCCAGTCTGCATAGTTTCGATGTTGAAGCTCAGGTGATTGAGCTTTCTCGCCTGCAGCCAAAAGCAATGGATTCGCGATTGGGAAAAGATCTTTCATTCTTGAACGAGAGTGACGCGCTGATCTTGAACATCGACTATCCCCTGGGTATGGCGGCATACAATATCCTGATCAAGGTCTCAGAGCAGGTGGGTGAAATTCTTGGGGTCTACGTAACCGGAAAAGCTGCAACCTTAAATGGCATCATCGGGGATGTGATGATCCCCAACGTGGTCCAGGATGAGCAGTCTCATAATACTTACCTTTTCCCGAACTCATTTACTGCCGCAGATGTCACCCCTTATGTGGTTTATGGGGCTATCCTTGATAATCAAAAAGCTGTCACTGTACGGGGTACCTTCCTGCAGAATGATATCTATATGGATGTGTTCTATCGCGAGGGTTACACCGATATTGAAATGGAAGCTGGGCCGTACCTTTCTGCGGTCTATGAAATGTACCGCCCGCAACGTCACCCGGTGGATGAGGTCCTTAATTTGTACGGCATTCCTTTTGATCTTGGTATCCTGCACTACGCCTCCGATACTCCACTCAGTAAAGGGAGAAATTTGGGCGCGGGAAGTCTCTCATATTATGGCATGGATGCCACCTATGGAGTCACAATCGCCATATTACAAAGGATCTTTGATTTAGAACGAAAACGTCTTGAGAACCAAGCTGATATTTCAAACTGACCGGAATTAATTTTCTCCCTGATCCCAGATTTATTTTTTAAGAGTTATGGGCCAGGTTTCCATTACTGGCAATAATGGATGCCTGGACCCATCAACTCTGGATCAACATCAATTCCGAATTCTCAATTGAGACTCCTGGAGAATTGGTATCTTCAACCAGATGTGATTCACCCTTCAACCGCTGAATCAGAGATCTCGAGCGCTTTATCCAGCACTTGAAAGCCCTCAGCAAGCTCTTCCTCATTAATAATCAATGGTGGAATCACCAGAATTGTGTTCCAATGGATGAAGGTATATACACCATTATCCAGCAAAAATTGCCTTATCCGGTTCATCTCGGGACTGGTGCCGTTATAAGGTGCCATGGGTTCTCTGGTATTGCGATTTTTCACCACCTCGATGGCGCTGAAGAGACCAATTGAGCGCACTTCTCCGACTGAGGGATGCTGTTCGCCAAGGTCATTCAAGTGGCGGCGGAGAACTGTGCCCATCTGTTGAGTATGTTCTATCAGCTTGTCTTCTTGCATAACCTTGATTACTGCTATGGCAGCTGCCAGGGAGATTGGATGAGAGTTATAAGTCAAGCCACCATAATAAACTTTTTCTTCAAAGAATTCAGCGATCTCATTACTTATTGCCACCGCACCCAGAGGAGCATAAGCTGAGGTCAAACCTTTGGCCATAGTCATCAAATCTGGGATGACGTTCCAATTGTCGACCGCAAACCATTGCCCAGTGCGGCCAAATCCGCTCATCACTTCATCACAAATGAGCAGAATGTCGTATTTATCGCACAGTTCGCGTACACCTTGCAGATAACCTTCCGGAGGGATGAGGATCCCATTTGTGCCAGTCACTGTTTCCAAAATGACTGCCGCAATAGTCTGGGGACCTTCAAAAGTGATGATCTCTTCCAGGTGGTTGAGGTAATCTTGTGTAAATTCAGGCTCAGAGATGTCTTGATTTGAGCGATGGAATGTTGAGCGATAACGGTAAGGATCCAGGAAATGGACAACCCCCGGCATCAGATTAGGTTCCCAAGCCAATCGACGAGGGTCGCCTGTCAGCGACATAGCGCCTGCTGTTGCTCCGTGATAGGATCGATAACGGGCCAGGATCTTATGTTTTCCTGTATATGCCCGCGCCAATTTGATAGCATTCTCATTTGCGTCCGCTCCACCGGAAGTGAAGAAGAAATGGTTCAAATCTCCAGGTGTTATTTCGGACAGCATTTTCCCTAAAACTGCGCGTGGTTTTGTGGTCATTGAAGGGGCAGTAAACACCAGCTGCCGAGCCTGCTCGGCAATCGCTTCGATCACTCTTTCATCACCATGACCGATATTGACACACATCATCATCGAGTTGAAATCTAAATAGCGCTTGTCGTCTGCATCCCAGAAATATACTCCCTTGGCACGTTTGACTGGTATTGGGGAGACACTTCCTTGAGCAGACCAGGTCCAGAAGCTATGTTCCAGGGAAAGGGGGAGAATATCGGAATCAGGAATATCAATCATGGTCGCCTCGCAGTGGTAAGATTGTAGGTATTGAGAATCCTATCACAATCTGCGTCCATATTTGGCAATTATTCGTCGATT
>JBEQLH010000220.1:0-5456 GCA_040326075.1 Anaerolineales bacterium | reverse complement strand
GGACTGCAGTGGGGATCAACCCAGGTATATTTGTCATCCCCTTGAAGAAATTCAAAGATCGCATAGAAAATTGGTTGTTCTTGGTCGTCATCAAGAAACTTCGTGCAATATGTAGAACCATCTTTCGTTGGGAATACTTTTGCCACTAAATTGAAGTTTTTTTCGATCAGGTGATTCACTACTGTGTGTTCGAATTCAATATCGCCTGGTTTTGTTTCGATCCTGTAGCGGCGGAGAAAGTAGTCAGATTTCTTACCATGTTTAATTGTTTTGATTGAATAGCTGATGTTGAGATATCCCCGATAATTTCTCTTCAGATCATTCAGCTTGCCGAGATCATAATTCGATAAGACGTTTGAGACTTCGGAAATGGCAGCATCTTGCTCGAAATTCATTCTGCTTAAACCCATTGAGCATCGTTTTGTACAGAGCCGAGGGAAATTGCGGCTCTTCTCTGCATGATTATCCACTTACTCTTACCACAATCTGGCTTAAGAGGGTAGTAGCTACAGGAATTATATATGAATGAATAAAACTATACCATCTGACCCTTTAACATTCAAAAAGTATCTGACCAAGGCTATACCTTTTCAGATTCCGCTTTGTTCCTTCCGCAAGAAGCACAGTGTCGCCTGGATAGAAAATAGTACACGTATAGAATAGCGATGCCGCGCCGCTGCAGATTGTATTTACACCGGCTCAGGATGACACGAAGACCGGTTTCATGATCATGTCTGCTGCACTTCAATGAGAGATCGGGCTGTGTCCACAGCAGCCCCAGCGTCAGCGGCATAAGCATCCGCACCAATTTGCTCCGCGAAATTCGCGGTGACTGGGGCTCCTCCCACGAGGATTCTTACACTGTCACGCAGCCCTGCCTCACTTAGCGCATCGATAGTGCTTTTCATCGACAGCATCGTTGTTGTCAGCAATGCTGACATGCCAACCAGGTCAGCACCTTCAGCGCGCACAATTTCAACAAACTGCTCCGGCTGCACATCCGTCCCAAGGTCAATAATCTCAAATCCCGCCCCCTCCAACATCATACTCACAAGGTTTTTACCGATATCGTGCATGTCGCCGGCTACCGTGCCGATGACAACCTTTCCTAGCGAGGCAATACCCGTTTCTATCAGGAGCGGTCGAAGAACTTCTAACCCTGCATGCATCGCCCTGGCGCACAGTATTACTTCAGGTATAAACAATTCACCAGACTTGAAATCAACGCCTACGACATCCATCCCCGCAATAAGTCCCTGGTTTAGTATCTCACCTGCCGATATTCCTTCATCCAAGGCTTGTTGAGTTGCTGCTGCCACCTCGTCGACCTTCCCATCGTAGAGATCCTCTTTCAAGTTGATCATGATCTCGGACATTTCGTTGCACCTCTTCTTTGATTTATTCCTGCTCGGAGTCTACTTTTCTAACAACTGAAGAACCTTTGCGACATGCTTGTCAAGTTCTTTGCTGATGTCCTCTGGCAGAGGGTTCGGCTGATGCTCTTCAAGGATCGACAAGGCTCTATCTTTTGCCCTTGCCACAAATGTCTTAGAACCGCTCGCCTCCCAAGCTTCCCTGGAACCCCTATACAATAGAGAAGGTACATAACGTTCACCTCTGAGGTACTTCAGGGTGTGCTCTTCAGCGACGAAATTACCTCCAGGCCCAACCTTGGAAATGACATTTGCACCTAGGCGTTCCTCATCTATCTCGAAGCCTTGAACAGCTCTGAACGCTGTACGGTTAATTTCGTCATCAATGATGAGCTGTTCATGGCTGATCACCAGGCTCTGCTGCATCATTCCCGCCCCAACGAGCACGTTAGCTCCGGCCAGAGCAGCCATAATGGTCATATACATACGCTCAAAGGTCGATTGCCCATCGTGGGTCATCGAATCGGACCAGGGGCCATGCAGGCTGACTGGTACATTATAGAAATGCGCCATCTGCGCACCAGCAGCTGCCATCATACCTAATTCTACCGATCCAGCAAGACTGAAACCAGTCCTCATATCCATGGCCATCGGCCGGGGTGCATATTGCAAGGGAGCACCTGGGTGTGCTAATTGAGAGATGACTACACCAGCCAGGAATTCTGTGTTCAATAGCTGGACATTCCCAGCCATGGTCATCGGACCGGTCCCTCCAGCGATCGGCATGACGCATACATCGAGAGGAATACCATATTCGCCACAAAGCCAGAGGGCGTCCACCGTGACGTCAAGAAACTTTAACGGGCTGATCGGAGCTTCGAGCAAACTGACGATGGGCCGTTCCTTTAAGGCCTCCTTGCTCCCAGCGACGATGACCGCCATTTCAAACATGTATTTGAGCGTTTCACCGCTGAATGCGCGCAGGTGGATGGGTTTATCGGTATTGGCAAACGCCTCACGCAGCATCAGGATGTCTCGCCCTATGACTGGCATGTCATGACCAAATACTGGAGCTATGAAGCTGATACCGTCCAGGGCATCCATCAGCTTAAAATAGCTGCTCACATCGGCAGACAGCATGGGCCTGAACTCGCCAGTGTGGAGGTCTATAGTGAAGTCGGCACCACCGCCGTTGCGGGAGAATGGTGTACCACCGGGGACCAATGGGCAATCTCTCTCCGGATTACGAGCCGCGAGTGTGAATCTATCCGGTACGGTTTCCAAACATCGCACGACCAGACTAGGTGGGATTCTGACTCGTTTTTCTTGGAAATCCACTTTCGCTCCCGCCTCCGCTAATACTTTCAGACCTGCTTCGTGATCTACTTCAATGCCAGTCTTCTCCAAAAGGTCCAGCGATCCTTCATGGATCATCTCCACCTGGTTTTTGGAGAGATATTGGATCAAAGGCTTTTGGGTTTTAACCTCGTCAGTCATAATTTTTCTCCTTTCAGCGGTTTGAATAAAACAAAAAAATATTCGAACTAAAAACCTGCAAATTAAAACTCCAATGGCGCGATATCGGTGACAAATAGAAAACGATCACCACGATATAAGTCTCTGCCATACTCCACAGGTTGACCATCCTGATCGAAGGCCAATCTTTTCTCCAACATAAGCGGGGTCCCGGATTCAATTTCTAACAGCTCAGCTTCGTAATCAAAAGCAACCACCGGTTCAAGACTCTGACGCGCATGGACCACTGAAACGCTGTATTCTACTTCCATAACTTCGTACAACGAGCGTTTAGACAAATCATAACGCTCAAGATCGGGGAAGCGAGATACTGGTATGTTGAGTCTTTCTAGTAGCACTGGCTCCTGGTTCAGGGTACGTAAACGGTGAATGTTGTATACGGGAGCTGATTCAGCTAACTTCAATTGTTTTCCAACCTGATCTTCCACCGCTATCCGTTCGAAGCGGATTATTTTCGCGCCAGGTTCATACCCACGGCGCAGCATACCCCTGGTGAAAGAGATTAGAAACGAAGCCTGTCTCTCAATCTTAGGTTCCGCAACATAAGTCCCTGAACCCTGAAGGCGGTTGATTAACCCCTTGGATTCTAGTGACTGGAATGCCCTGCGAACTGTCAAACGGTTGACGTTATGGATCTTACTCAATTCGCGCTCCGTCGGCAGGCGATCGCCAGGTCTAAGCTGCCCTTCCTCAATCTGATCGAGAAGGTGATCGGCAATCTGCATATATACTGGAGAGGATATCCCACCGTGTTCCATACTAGGTATCATTGACTGTGGTTTATCATCGAAAAACTATGGAAATCAATAAGATTGGGAGCAATGATTATTTAAATTTATAAATTGGTATACACCAATTTATGATACCACAATTAGGGTGTTGAGTCAAATAACAACGCTAGAAAATGGGTTAATTTCAATTATCTGCACTCGCATCTGATCACTTGCGCTATTCTTTGGGAACAAAAGGGAGGGCGTTAAAAGGCATAATCCCTACCTCCAGGTTGATTAACTGGAAATACTGCTTTACCAATAAATATTTTGATGCTAAACTGGATTATCTAAAATGGTGATAATGCTGAGACCTGATCCAAAATAAGAACTACTAAAATCAATAATGTGAAAGGGACAACCTAATGAAGCTGTTCTACGCCACAGACGTGCACGGTTCGGAGATTTGCTGGAAGAAATTTATCAGTGGTGGCAAGTTCTACGAAGTCGACACCCTCATCCTGGGTGGAGATATGACTGGAAAAGCCATCGTTCCCATCATCGCACAAGGCAATGACAGCTATAAGGTCACGCTGCTTGAGCAAGAAACCATCCTGAAAGGTAAAGAAGAAGTTGACCATATGGCCAAGACTATCCAGGACCGCGGTTACTATCCTTATGTAACTGATCCTGATGAGGTGGCGGAGATATCCAATACTCCTGGACGCTCCGATGAATTATTTCTCGTTCAGGTCACAAAGACTTTGGAGCGCTGGATGGAATACGCCGACGATAAACTGGCTGGGACAGGGATCAGCTGTTATGTCTGTCCCGGTAATGATGACATCTTCGAAGTAGATGCAGTCATCGCCTCATCAAAGTCAGTCATCCACGCCGAGGGCAAAGTTGTCCAGCTTGATGAAAACCACGAGATGATCAGTTCGGGATGGTCCAATCCAACCCCCTGGGACACGCACCGCGAAGAACCCGATGAAGCCCTGGAAGCTCGCATCGAGGCGGTAATCGCCCAGGCGAGTGATCCTGGGAAAGCTGTGTTCAATTTACACCCACCTCCTTACGGTAGTGGTCTGGATGATGCCCCAGAATTAACTAAAGATTTGCGTCCAACCTATGCTGGAAGGGTTTTGGTGCCAGTTGGCAGCAAGGCAGTCTTACATGTGATCGAAAAATATCAGCCCCTACTCGGTTTGCATGGTCATATTCATGAAGGCAAAGGCAGCTGGAAATATAAACGTACATTATGCCTCAATCCCGGAAGCATGTATGAGCAAGGCATCTTGCACGGCGCAGTGGTCGATTTGAAACCCAACAAGATCGGAACTTATATCTTAACCACGGGTTAATCTTATTGGATAATCTCGAAGCTGATCAGGTTGTATTTTTTTGAACTTTACCAATTTATATCTAGGGGAGGGACCCATATACTTGTCGGGGAATACAGGAAGTGGGGAATAGAATTTTCGTTCAGGTGCTGCGCACCGAAAGGAGGTTGTCTATTGTAGTGATAAGTGAGTGTTTGGAAGAATATTATCCACTATGTCTGCATCCTATGGGTAGCAGACGCACACTCTTAAAGGAGATTTCCCATGAGTGAAGTCACACTATTCGTTCGCAAAGCGAGCGGGCTGGTACGCTCCTGGTCAATGTTTGATGCATTCATATACGCCACCTTCTCCATAAACCTGATTACCCTCGGTCTTTACATCTTTTCACAAATGTACTATTTCGAAGGAAACCTGGCCACAACAGCAATTGTGGCTGCTGTCTTCACGATCTTCGAGGTAATCGTTTACGCCAGCTTGATCTCAGCCATGCC
>JBEQLH010000041.1:0-15756 GCA_040326075.1 Anaerolineales bacterium | reverse complement strand
GGCGCTGGTTTAGTCAAGCGAGTCCGGTCTTGCTACTTTGGACTTGAGATATTTGGTCTGGCACCCATGTTTACTCATTACGCAAACCGGGGAGAAATTGAGGTGATCGAAGAAACTGAAGCCAGCCTGGCACTTGGATTGAGGGCGAATCTGGCTGGGATAGGATTCCTGCCCGCCAGAGCCTGGATTGGTACTGATCTCCCCAAACTCCGCCCGGATGTGCGCACGATCGTTGACCCATACACAGATGAAACCCTGATCGCCTTTCCAGCAATCAAACCGGATGTGGCGGTGATCCACGCCATTAAAGCCGACCCGGAGGGTAACGCAATCATTGGGGCCAATAAAGGTGTCGATGAGGAGCTCTCCCTGGCAGCGGAAAAAGTGTTTATAACCACAGAAGAGCTTGTTCCACAATTGGAGCGGGCTGACCTGATTGCACCGTTCACTAACGCAGTTGTACATACTCCAGAAGGTGCGCTACCCACCTCCTGCCACCCTCTGTATGAGATTGATGGGGAAACCCTGTTAGCCTACGTCGAGCAGGTTAGCGATCCGGACTCTTTCGAAAAGCATCTGCCTGTATTATTGAAATTCTGATAATTAGCTTGCTTTGATCTTATTTAGTTCTAATTATTTTATGGTACGCTAAACTCGATTCGTTATTAAGATCTCAGGAGTGAGTATGAGTAAAAAAATCCTGCTTATAGGTGCTGGTGCTGCCATTGTTTTGCTTCTGGTGGTAGGTTCATTTTCTGTCGGGATGTTCGTTGGTGGGGTATTTGATGAGGCAGAGATGCCTGCCGCCTCCACGGTCCTTCAGGCTACTGTAGAAGAATTACTGGAGACAAAAACCCCTCAGGAAACCATTGCACCAGCTGACCTTGAAGAACTCTTCAAGCCATTCTGGCAGAGCTGGGACCTGGTCCATGAGCTGTATATAGACCAACCAGTGAACGATGAAGCCATGATGCAAGGTGCCATCAAAGGTATTATGGATTCCTTGGGCGACCAACACTCGTCTTATATGGACCCTGACCAGCATAGGCAGGCGAACATGCCTCTTGAGGGTGAGTATGAAGGCATCGGCGCCTGGGTAGATGGAACTGGTGAATATCTGACTATCGTAAGCCCAATGATTGATTCACCTGCAGAAAAGGCGGGACTCAAACCTGGCGACCAAATCATTGCTGTAGACGGTGAGGATATGACAGGTATTGATGGCAGTCTGGTAATTCGCAAAGTTCTTGGCCCTGCTGGAACTTCTCTAACCCTGACAATTTTTAGGGAAGGAGAGCCTGAACCTTTCGATGTTACTTTAAAGCGCGCCCGCATTATCCTCCCCACTGTTGAAAGCGAAATGTTAGAGGGGAACATTGCCTATGTTAAATTGAATAATTTCAGCACAAATGCGACCGAAGAATTGGTCGAACATTTAGACGAATTGTTATCTCAAGAACCAGTCGGGCTGATCCTGGACCTTCGTAATAACCCCGGTGGTGATAGGGATACAGCGGTTGAGGTATCATCACAATTTATCAGTGACGGTGTCATCATGTACCAGGTATACGGCGATGGTTCCCGGGATACTTTTGAAGCAGTAAAAGGTGGTGTGGCAACAGATATCCCGATCGTGGTCTTGATTAATGAAGGCTCAGCGTCGGCGTCCGAGATCGTCGCGGGAGCCATCCAGGATTATGAACGGGGAACACTGGTTGGTATGCTTACTTTCGGGAAGGGGTCTGTCCAAAATTGGATCCCACTGGTAGACGATCAGGGTCTGGTGAGAGTAACCATCGCCCGCTGGCTCACCCCAAATGAACGCACAATCCACGAATTAGGTATAGAACCTGATGTAATTGTCGAGTTGACAGAAGAAGATTTTGAAGCTGAACGCGATCCGCAGCTTGAAAAAGCGATTGAACTATTAACCAGTCCATGATTAAGCGGCGGATGAGCGATTGGAGATTAGATGTTGTTCTTTGATTTTAATTACTGGATATTCATGCTCCCTGCGCTGGCGTTGATGCTGGCTGCCCAATTATATGTGAGCTCGACTTACAAGAAATGGAGCAAAGTTAGCAACCGCAGTCGATTGACTGGTGGAGAAGCAGCTCAGCGCTTGATTCGCGCGGGAAACTTACATGATGTCCGCGTTGAAAGTGTATCTGGGAAATTACGCGATCACTATGATCCCCGCCACAAGGTGTTGCGCTTGTCACAAGGAGTGTACCAAACCAGGTCGGTAGCTGCAGTAGCGATTGCAGCTCATGAACTGGGGCATGCCATGCAAGACCAGGAAGGGTATTTACCTCTGCAAATCCGCTCAGCGATGATTCCAGCTGTGAATATCGGGTCAACCTTGGGTTGGATCTTCATTTTCTTAGGAATATTCCTGCAGTGGACTGGACTTGCCTGGGTGGGTGTGGCTGTATTCTCAGCTGGGGCGCTTTTCTCCTTAGCCACCTTACCGGTGGAGTTGAACGCATCAGCCCGAGCCAAAAAGCTGTTGGTCCAAACTGGAATTATCGTCGGTCAGGACGAACAAAAGGGCGTGAATAAAGTTCTCAATGCGGCCGCACTGACCTATATCGCAGCCTTACTGACCTCTGTCATGCAGCTGCTTTACTTCACCAGTCTGGTGGGAGGCATGGGCGGTCGCCGGCGGTGAACACGTTTTACATCCTCTAATGTCCATGAGAAGATTTCTTTACCCCTTGGGTTTGGCATTTGTTGCTGGCATTTCCGCGCTTTTAGGTACAGTGGCAGGGGGATTGCTTGTTTTCTCAATTTTAGATATTGAAGAACCCACTCAGGAAATCGCATTAATCCCTACTCCTGCAGGACAGGTAAATCTCAGCCTCTCCACAATTGAGCTGCAGACTGAGATCACCCGCACAGTAGAAAAAGTGGGTCCTTCAGTGGTAACTGTTCTCGGAGATATTTCCGGTCAGACAGTCAGCGGCAGTGGTGTGATAATTTCTAATCAAGGATTTATCCTCACAAATAATCACGTTGTGGAGGGAACCAATCGAGTCGCAGTCATACTCGCCGACGGTACTGAGCTTCCTGCTGAAATTATCGGAACGGATATGTACGCAGACTTGGCGGTCCTCCAATCTCAAGGAGAATTTCCAGCTGAAGCAAACTTAGGCAATTCAGACAACCTCAAGCCAGGAGAAACTGTGATCGCCATCGGTTCTCCTTTGGGTGATTTTGTAAATACCGTAACTGTTGGGGTGATCAGTGCAACGGGTCGAGTATTGGACACCGGGAATGGTTTCTTGTTAGAAGATTTGATCCAAACTGACGCAGCTATCAACCAGGGAAATTCAGGCGGTCCACTGGTCAATTTAATTGGAGATGTGGTAGGAATTAATACTCTGGTAGTACGTGGCAGCGGCTTTGGCAATACAGTCGCAGAAGGGTTGGGGTTTGCCATCCCAATCAACACTGCACGAGTTATCGCCGAACAGATTCTTGAGAAAGGATATGTCGCCAGACCATATTTGGGTATCCGCTGGCAGTCAATCAACCCGCGCATCGCCCGTACATTCAACTTACCTGTTGAATGGGGGGTATATATTTCAGATGTCCTTTCAGAAAGTCCGGCCTCCATGAGCGGAATCAAAGAGGGTGACATCGTCACTCAAATCGGAAATACAGCAATAGATGAAGAGAACACGTATATCAATACATTATTCGCTCACGAGCCAGGTGAAGAAGTTGCCATCACATTAGTCCGTGGAGTTCAGCAGATAAACATCGTCGTAGTCCTCGGCGAATCTCATTCGAATAGATAATATTGTCCGCATTTTGCAGAGTTAATGCGTAAAATCAGATTGTGATAGAAGGTACTAAAAATAATTTGACCAAAACATCTGCATCGGGTATAATCATTTTTCGTCTGCGAACAAACAGCCCCTCTTCTTGGGGGTTTTAGAGAAAGTTCTTTAACCTCCAGCAAGGTGGGTTAACCAACAAAACAGGAAAGTGTAATGCCAAAACGAACATATCAACCGAAGATACGTCGTCGCTTGCGTGTGCATGGTTTTCGCTCCCGTATGGCGACTTCTGATGGACGTAGAATAATCAAGAAACGGCGCCTCAAAGGACGCTCCCGGTTAGCTGTCAAAAAAAACAACCACGTCAAGCGAACAAATTGGAACGGCTAAAAGTAAGATTGACCCAAAGGCATATCGTTGAAGCGCAGGTTTCGCCTGACCAGTTCAACAGATTTCGAACGGGTGCGGCGTTCCGGAAAATCATATGCCCACCGGTTAATTGTGCTGTTCGCTCTCCCTAATGAGATGGACACATCACGATTCGCCACAGCCGCTGGACGATCTGTCGGCAATGCCGTCCAGCGAAACCGGGCCAAGCGTATCCTTCGGGAAACTGTGCGTCCAAAGATACCGAGGATCGCCTCGGGATGGGATATCGTCCTATTAGCCCGTAAACCAATATCGACTGCAAATTATCAGGATATCGAAACCGCACTCAACAATCTGCTTTCACAAGCAAATCTTTTGGAAAATCCACAATGACAAGCGAACTACATTTCGATCACGATCACGATTACCCCAATGAACCAAGGTTGCGCGATTTACCTTTAGGATTAGTTTATCTTCCACGTCTGCTTCTTCTAGCAATAATCCGCTTATACCAGCAGACATTATCACGTGGATTACCTGCCAACTCCTGCCGGTTTTATCCTTCTTGCTCCCACTACGGATATCAAGCAATATACAAGCACGGCGCCTTCAAGGGCAGTGGATTAGCAATCTGGCGCATCGCGCGCTGTAATCCGTTTAACCCTGGTGGGTATGACCCAATCCCCTGATTCAATGCATAATTCTTATACCAAACACAAAACGGAATGAAATACAAACAATTTATCCTCATCCTCGCAATTACAATCATCGCTGTCACTCTCAGCGCTTGTGCAGGCGGCGCGACTCAAGCATCCAGTTGGCCAGGGCTGACAGTTGATGAACAATACGCCTACGTCGCATATAACACGCAAGTGTATGCTGTTGACCTGGTTAATGGCACTGAAAAGTGGCGCTACCCTGGAGAACCAGATAACAATATCACATTCTATTCAGATCCATCCTTGAGTGAAAGTGGTCAGCTGATCGTAGGTGGATATGATGGTGTTCTATACAGTCTCGCGGCGGACACAGGTCAAATGACTGGTGGAAATTGGCCCTTTTCAGAAGCAGAAGGCCGTTATATCGCCAGCGCACTGGTTGTGGAGGAAACAATTTATGCCCCCGCAGCTGACGATAATCTGTACGCATTGGATTTAGACAGCAACCTGCAATGGACTTTTTCATCTGAAGGTGAATCATGGGCTCAGCCCGTAACCGATAAGGAATGCGAATGCCTTTACCTCTCATCAATGGAGCACACAGTTTACGCCATTGATCCTGGAAGTGGATCTCAAATCTGGCAATCTCCCACTTTGGGTGGTTCGGTCGTTGGGACGCCGGCGATAAGTGAGCAGGGTGTCCTATATGTAGGCACATTCGGTGGCAAGTTGTTCGCTCTAGACGCCAAGGATGGTTCGATATTGTGGGAGTTTACCACTGAAGGTTGGATCTGGTCTGGTCCTGCCCTGGATGATGGTATCTTGTACTTTGGCGACCTTGATGGTTATTTCTATGCGGTTGACGCCCAATCTGGAACCCAAAACTGGCGACTGACCCCAGAACAGCTGGATGGAGAGATCGTCGGCTCTCCCCTTGTGATCGGGCAGGATATATACGTTCCCAGCCAGGATGGCAATTTGTATAAACTTGATACTTCAGGGAAGATAATTTGGACCCAGACCATCGGAGGAAGTCTCTATACTTCACCTAAGTCAGCGAATAACCTGATCCTGGTGGCGCCCGTTCAAACCGATGAATTGTTAGTTGCATTAAACGAAGATGGCGTTAAACAATGGTCGTTTATACCAGCAGAGTAATACAATTTATAAAGATTTGGTAGGTTAACTTATATGGATATTGGAGCTATTTGGAGTACGCTGATCCTTGACCCAATGATAAATTCACTGATGTGGATTTACAGCGGTCTGGGGCAAAATTTCGGCCTGGCAATTATTGTCTTCACCATCTTGGTGCGCGTGATCACTTACCCATTGACTGCTTCCCAAATGAAGAGCACCCAGGGGATGCAGGAGATGCAGAAATCCAAGAAGTGGCAGGATATTCAAAAGAAATATAAGGGTGAAAAGGAAAAACTAGCCCAGGAACAGATGAAGCTGTATAAGGAAATGGGTGTCAGTCCTTTCGGGTCTTGTCTTCCGACGATAATTCAATTCCCTGTCATCATTGGCCTTTATCAAGCCATTATTAGAGCATTAGCTGTGACCCCGATTCAGCTTCTTGAGCTCACCAGGCATCTCTACCCATTCTATAGTGCAGCCTTGTTAATCCCGCTCAACCAATATTTCTTGTGGTTGGATCTAAGTGTGCCAGAAAAAGATTATGGGATCATGATTGCAGGTTTCGCAATCCCCATATTGGCCATCCTGGTTATGGGGACGACATTCCTGCAATCGAGGTTGATGACCCCTCCGTCGACAGGCGGTGATCAGGGAGCAAATATGGGCCGGGCTATGACCCTTTACATGCCGCTCTTCATGGGATATCTGGCTTACAGTTTCCCCTCTGGTTTAGCACTTTATTTTGTCACCAGCAACCTGGTCGGTATTCTCCAATACGGTTTATTAGGCAAGCTTGACTGGCGCAACTTGCTGCCTTCGAGAAAATCTTCTAGTGATAAGTCTTAGATTATAAAGAATCAAATATGAATGATAAACGCACCAATTTAGAAATAATTGCACCTACGGTGGATGAAGCTATCCAAAAGGGTTTAGGCGATCTCGGTTTACCGAGTAATGCCGTTGAGATCGAGATCCTCGATGAAGGTGGGAAAGGTCTTTTCGGGATAGGTAGTCGCCAGGCTCGTGTGCGCTTAACGATAAAATCCGAAACTGATGAGATTGAGATTGAACCACAAGAATCGGAAGCGGGAGTTCCCCCAGAAACCAGGATATCCACCCCCTCCAATGAGGAAATTGAGCAGGATTCGGACATCGAACCTCCTTTCTTAGAAGAGGATTACATCCTCGATATCGCTCGGGATGTTGTCAACGAGCTGCTTGAGAAGATGAAAGTGCGTGCCTCAGTCTCAGCTGAATATCTCCCGGCTACAGATTCCAGGAATCGGGTCCCAGTGAGAGTCAACATTAAAGGTGATGACCTGAGCTATCTTATCGGTCGCCAGGCTGAAACACTGAATGCATTGCAGTATATCTCCAGCTTGATAATAAACAAGGAGATTGGCAGATCAGTCCCCCTAATCGTCGATGTTGAAGGTTACCGTGACCGGCGTGAAAAGCAATTACGCCAGATCGCCCGTCGGATGGCAGACCAGGCTATCAGCACAGGCAAACGACAGGTCCTTGAACCAATGCCTGCCAACGAACGACGCATTGTTCATATTGAGCTGCGGGAAAATACTGATATTTCTACCGAAAGTATCGGTGAAGAACCCCGTCGTAAAGTGACGATCATCCCCAAGTAAGTTTTCGTCTACCCATTTTGCAGCGTTATCCCGTGCATGCGGAGGCAGGACGATCCATTCCGCATGCATTTATTATTTCTTCTTCAGGTATAATTTGAACATGTATCGCCCGTTATCAATCGAACCTATTGATTACTTAATGATTGGCCACATCACGCAGGACATGACACCTGATGGACCGCGGATCGGTGGGACTGCAACTTTCTCCGGCCTGATGGCGCACGCCCTTGGCTTGCGAGTCGGAATTGTCACCTCATGGGGGGCTGAATTACCGCTTGGTCAATTGAGCGAGATCCCAATTGTAAATTTACCTTCCGATCACAGTACGACGTTCAAGAATATTTCCACTCCCGAGGGACGCATCCAAACCATTTACCACGTCGCCCAAACGATTGACCTCAACCTCATCCCAGATCAGTGGCTCAACTCACCGATAGTCCATTTAGGACCAATTGCCCAGGAAATCGAACCAACCCTTGTGCGCCACTTCTCCAATTCGCTTATTGGGACCACACCTCAAGGGTGGCTGCGCACATGGGACAATGAAGGTCGAGTGACACCGAGCGAATGGCCTGAGGGGGTATTTGTGCTCAGCAACGTTGGGGCTGCAGTTGTCAGCGTAGAAGATGTGGATTATGACGAGGCACGCATCGATGAGATGGCTTCCGCCACTCGTGTTCTGGCTGTGACTGAACAATCCGAAGGTGTTCGATTATTTTGGAATGGGGATGTCCGCCGGTTCCGACCCCCATTGGTGACAGTACAGGATACAACTGGTGCTGGTGACATATTCGCCGCAGCATTCTTCTTCCGCCTTTACATCACCCGAGATCCCTGGGAATCTGCCCGGTTTGCCACCCAGTTAGCAGCAGCATCCGTTACACGGAATGGTCTGGATGGCATCCCAACACAAGAAGAAATCCAGGAGTGCATGGCCGAGGTGCTATAGCATGGGACGGACATACACCCTGGTAAACCAAAAGGGTGGGGTGGGTAAAACCACATCCGCAATAAACCTGGGCGCTTACCTGGCTTATTTTGGACAGCGTGTATTGCTCGTGGACCTTGACCCCCAGGCAAATGCCACCTCTTGTTTAGGGGTAGATAAACAAACCGTTCGAGCTGGAACTTATGAGGCACTCATCAGCACCTCCCCGGCTGCCAGTCTCATTCTCCACAATCCACGATTGAAGTTATCCCTTTTACCAGCCTCGCCCGCTCTGGCAGGTGCGGAGGTAGAGCTAGTTGGGGAACTGGCCCGGGAGAGCTTTCTCAAAAACGCCCTGCAACCCATTAGCGATCGATATGATTACATTCTTATTGACTGTCCCCCCTCGCTTGGGTTGCTCACCCTGAACGGGATCATTGCTGCTCATGAAGGAGTGATTATCCCGGTCCAATGCGAGTACCTACCCCTGGAAGGTCTCAGCCAATTGAACCAGACTCTGGATCGGATAAGGAATGCTGTTTTCCCAGATCTAAAAGTGCGCGGCGTTCTTTTGACCATGTATGACAGCCGTACAAACCTTTCAAATGATGTCGTCAAGGAAGTTCGCCAGCATTTCTCTGATCTGGTATTCGAATCTATCATTCCCCGCACAGTACGTCTTGCCGAGGCACCATCCTACGGACAACCCATCTCCGTCTATGCTCCATCATCCAACGGCGCGGAATCCTACGCAGCTCTTGCCCGAGAAGTGCTTGTTGGAGATGGCATCAAGCTTCCTGCTTTGGAATATTAAACCTTATATTTAACATAAAAACTCGATAATATGAGCAAAAAATCCGGACTCGGCAAGGGCTTAGATGCGCTTATCCCCATCACAGATAGTCAGATCCAAGATGGGGGTGTGACGCAAATCCCAATCGCGAACATTGTCCCAAACCCACGACAACCACGTGCCCGCTTTGATCCTGGTGAACTCGAAGAGCTGGCCATCTCAATCCGCGAACACGGCGTGATTCAACCATTAATTGTTACCCAAACTGAATCAGGTGAGCAGTACACATTGATCGCTGGTGAGAGACGTCTAATGGCAGCTCAATTGGTTGAGCTGCGAGAGGTACCCGTTATTATCCGCGGTGCCTCCGACCAGCAATTAGTCGAATTGGCACTGGTCGAAAATGTGCAGCGCGCTGATTTGGGACCACTTGAGGCTGCTGAAGCATACCGCCAGCTGACAGAAGATTTCAAGCTCTCCCACGAGGAAATTGCAGCCCGAGTAGGCAAAAGTCGAGTTACAATCACCAACACTCTGCGTTTACTCAATCTGCCTGATGAGGTCAAAGAAGCCCTGGTCGAAGGAAAAATCAGTGAAGGACATGCCCGCGCCCTTCTGGCACTCCCAACCGGGCAAGCTCAAGGTGCCGCATTACAATCCATCCTGAAGCACGACCTCAATGTCCGCCAGACGGAGGAATTAGTCCGAAAATTAAGCGGGGAAAAACCTGCGAAACAACATGCTCCTACTCCCAATCCTGAAATTAAAGCGCTTGAAGAAAGTCTCAGGCAGCACCTGGGCACTCGGGTGACCCTCAACCAGAAACGTAAAGGTGGGACTCTCACAATTCATTATTACTCAGCAGAAGAGCTAGATACAATCCTTAACCTGATCATGGGAGAAACAGACTAAAATCCCTTAGTGTGTTCCCGCCAATATCTGAGGATGCCAATTATCTCTATCAGGTTTATTTTTCTTGGAGAGGGATGATTTCCTATGCGTCTATACCATAACGCGAAAATCTATACATTAGATGGTGAACTCCCTTTCGCCTCGGCGATCGTTATCCACCGCGGGCGTATTCTAGCAGTAGGCGAAGAAAAAACTATCATCTCCCAATATGGGGAATCCAGTGAACAAATTGACCTTGGCCAACAAGCAGTTATTCCAGGATTGACCGATGCCCACATCCATCTCCAGCACTTCGCTGTAGGATTGCAGAATGTGAATTGTGAAACCAGGACCAGAGAGGAATGTCTTACTAACGTTGCCGCGCGAGCATCCTCAACTCCTCCTGGTGAGTGGGTGCTTGGTCATGGTTGGAATCAAAACAATTGGAGAGAAGGCTTTGGCACTGCAGCGCAATTGGATCACATCGCCCCTCAGAATCCTGTCTATTTAACTGCTAAATCACTGCATGCTGCCTGGGCCAATTCTGCCGCCTTACGCCAATCGGGTATCAGCGCTCAAACTCCCGATCCCGCAGGTGGCAAAATTCAACGCCACGAGGATGGATCTCCCACTGGCATCTTGCTTGAAACCGCTATGTCGCTGGTTTCAAATGTCATCCCGGAACCTTCTTCAGATAGTGTGGCGAAGGCTATTTTCAGCGCTCAATCAATTCTATGGGAAATGGGTCTTACCGGTGTCCATGATTTTGATGGACGGACTTGCTTTGCTGCACTCCAGCAGATCCATTCAGCCGAAAAATTAAAGCTGCGGGTTGTCAAGAGTATCCCTATCGAATCGCTCTCCTATGCGATCGGTCTGGGCTTGCAAACGGGATTTGGAGACGATTGGCTGCGCATCGGTTCAATCAAGGCCTTTGCTGATGGAGCTTTGGGACCCCGCACCGCGGCAATGTTCAAACCTTATGAGGGTGAACCGGAAAACCGGGGGTTGCTCATGCTGGATTCTGAAGCTCTCTTTGAACAAGGACAGCTGGCAGTCGAGAATGGGCTCAGCCTGGCAGTACATGCCATTGGAGATCTCGCCAATCATGAGGTGATTAATGCCTTTTCTCAGCTGAGGGATTTTGAGCAGCAGCTGAACACCTCAAAAGAGGGCTTAAGAAAAACGCACCAGCTGCGTCACCGCATTGAACATGTTCAAATACTCCATCCAGATGATTTTCCACGTCTGGCCTCGTTAGGGGTGATCGCCTCTATGCAGCCGATCCACGCCACATCGGATTACCCAACTGCAGACCGCTACTGGGGTGATCGGACCAGGTACTCTTATGCCTGGCGAAAACTTCTTGATCAAAGCACCCGGATGGCTTTCGGATCGGACGCCCCGGTCGAATCACCAAATCCTTTTTGGGGACTCCATGCGGCAGTGACCCGTCGTCGAAATGATGGTTCTCCTGGACCACAAGGCTGGCACCCAGCTCAAAAACTCTCGCTGTCAGCAGCTTTGCAGGGATTCACAAGCGGAGCAGCGTATGCGGCCGGAATGGAAGGTCAGCTGGGAAAACTTACACCTGGTTACTTCGCTGATCTCCTGGTATTAGATGAGGATATATTTACTTGTGATCCGGATAAAATTTGGGAAATACGCCCCCTCGGTACAATGATCGCTGGCGATTGGGTTTATTTAAATCCCCAACTCAGCGAGATCATTTCAAGCGACGAACATCCCCTTCTCTGATCGTGACACCAATCTCGTCCAAATGCTCCAGGAAAGCCAAGGCATAGCGCCGGCTGGTTTGGAGATGATCGCGCACCTGTCCTGCACTCAGGGTTCCATTCTTGTTGAACAAATCCTTCACCTCAACTACCATCTGGTTGTAATCTTCGCGCCGGAATACCACTTCATTAGATACTGGAACCAAGAGCTCCAGATCAACCATTGCATCATATACATCCTCGCCAACTTTAGCTTTCGCATCTTTAACCGATGGTGGAGAAAATGGTGAGGCTGCAAACTGATTCAATAAAGATCTAATAATTTCATCTTGCTGGGAAGAAAATCGGATTTCGTGATCCGGATATAAAATGAGGGGTCCATTTTCCTGCAATTTTTTCTGCTGGATTAATTTCTGGGTTAACCCTGAAAATAGACGGGGGGACAATTTCAGACGGCTTTTCAGCTCTTCCTTTGGCATTCCCTTTCGTAAGGGATAGGTCCGGTGATAATCTGCAACTATTTCCAAGGTTTTTAGCGAAAGTTGCTCCCAATAACCTTTGGTCGTGACCAGGATATCCCCATCGGCGCGCACTTCACCTTTTCCCGGCTCAAGGATCACGATCTCCCTGCGGCTTATTAACTCCTCTAATGCTTTTTGAGCATCATTTTCCTTCAGATTTGATCGTATTGTTACCTCCCGCAAGGGTGCGGACCCCTTAGCTGCCAGAGCTTGAAGGAGGATATCCGCTGGTGTTCCTTCTGCTAAAGATTCCAATTGGTTAATAAGACCCGCTGCAAAACGCTTATGTCGCCGACTTGGATTTGGGTCAACCACGATTCCCCCTCCCAATGTTTCACCAGGTGATGGTCGCCTCAGAATATAATGATCGCCGCGTACGACCACTACTGGTTCTCGGGTTTCCAGCTGAAGCCAGCCTTCATCTCCGGGATTAATGACCTCCTTACCCAAGGTGCGCACCCTCGCCAGAACCTCTGATGCTCCAACGAATAATTTAACCTCAATGTTATGTTTCAATGGTTGGGAAACATCCGGCAGCAACCGAAATCTGACATCCATGCGGCGTGTCGGCTGGTAATCATTTATATGTACGAGGACATTTCCACGATTGACTTGCTCGAGAGCTACCCCGGATATGTTCACTGCTGTGCGGCTCCCGGGGAGAGCCATATCTTCCTTTTGTTTATGTGTTTGCAATCCCCTGATGCGACCTTTCAAACCTTGAGGGAGGATTTCTATCTCCTCCCCAACTCTAAAATGTCCTTCACTCAGCGTTCCTGTAACGACTGTGCCAAAACCGGCGATGGAGAATACGCGATCAACAGGTAAACGGGGGCGACCAACATCCTGACGAGCAGGTCGCTCGGCTAAAATCTCATCCAATGTCTCAAGCAACTCTGTAATTCCCTGTCCATTGCGAGCTGATACACGTACGATGGGAGCCGCCTCCAATACTGTTCCGCGGATAACATCTCGGACATCCTCTTCAACCAGATCAATCCAATCCTGGTCGTCAACTAAATCTATCTTGGTTAAAACCACTACACCACCTTGGATTTGGAGTATGTCGAGAATGGCAAGGTGTTCCCGGGTTTGTGGCATGACACCTTCGTCAGTTGCGACGACAAATAAAGCAGCATCAATCCCACCCACACCCGACAGCATATTTTCGATGAAATCACGATGTCCAGGCACATCCACGATACCCACCTGTTCACCGGATGGCAATTCCATCCAGGCAAAACCCAGGTCGATAGTCATTTGCCTTTCACGCTCTTCTTTTAATCGATCGGGATTCATTCCCGTCAAAGATTCGATTAGCGTTGATTTTCCATGATCTACATGACCGGCTGTGCCGATTACACGCATCTATATGCCTCACATAAAAGATCTTTGGGGAATTGTTGACCAGCTGCCTTAGCTACCAATCAATTTACATCACCCACTGTTCCCTGCAATACGTTCGTAAGCAGCAACCCAATCATGAGCCAGTGTAAGCAAGGATTGTAATCGTCTTTCAGTTTCCTCACTCATCTGGTGGATCATGTCCTGAACTTCCTGGATATTCATGTCGAAATCCGCTTGTTGATCGCCCATTTTCTCCAGGTTCCTGGACAATTCGGACCTTTGCTCTTCCTGGGTCAGTGTGTAATTTGTCCAGCGCTTTTGATCATCGGCCTTGAAGGTCACCCACTCTTGTCTGAATCGTTCCTCTGCCAGGCGCTGCACTTCTGTGATCTCATTAATCCGCCGCTCAATTCGGCTTTGAAGTTCTTCGATAGATCCAATTGTTCGTTTTACTTCACTGTGAGTGCTATCCAGAGATTGGAATTGTTTCTCCACATCACTTGATTGGCGATCAATTTTCTCAATTTTGGATTGCCACTCTTTCCAGGTACGTTCAAATTCAACTTGCCGCAAAGCTTGGTTTTCAATGAATGCATCCTGTGCTTCCTGCCGTTCAGAATCTTGTGCCAGGGTCTCTCCCAGGCGGCCTTCCAGTTTTCGTAAGTTTGCTGTCACCAGTTCAATCTGACCACGAAACTCATCAGATCTATTTCGGAGAGCGGATACTTCACCTTGTAAATCCACCAACCGCTTTGAATCCTGTCTCCGGCTATCCTCTATAAGGCGATAAGTACGAGTATATTCCTCTTCACTGCGTTGAATATCCTGAATCTTTACCCGCATATCATCGATCAAGCGAGCTAACCGGGTTTCCTCATCCACCCTTGCCTGGAGACTCCTATTTATCCCAGAAAACGCTTCGATCTCCTGGCGTATTTCAGAGATGCTTGTATCTATTGAGCGCATTTCTACACGGCGAACTTTCTCCATCTCTTCTTCGCGTTTCTTGGTTTGCTTATCTGATTCCTCAACTTGCCGGTTGACCTCCTGGCGGTGTTGAAGTAATGCCGCATCGAAATCATCCATCCGACCGACGATAGCAGACAATCGGATTAGCTCACCACTCAGTTCCTTGATCTGCTGGTGAGCTGCAGAGAGATTTCCCTCAACAGATATGATCCGCTCTTCTTGCTTGGAGATAATATCCTTATCTTTACGGCGTTCATCATTCAACCATTCTAATTGTTTAAGAACCTGGTCGAATTCCATGTCTGACCTCCTTTGGAAAATTCCAAAAGGTAATTGCTGTCTCGAAGATTTGCGAATTATAGCATTAAGCTTAGGGGACAAATTGCCCAAATGATGCAGGTAAACTCACGAGAGATTGAAAAAATAGATTTGGGAAAATTCCCAGGATTAATAATCCTATGATACCAATCGATAAATAAATGATCAGCGATCGTGATTCATTTAGTTCCCACCCAGGTTCATCATCACCAGAAACGATTGAGACCAGGGTGCGAATCCCGCCCACCAACAAACCTAGGCTCCCAATTATCGCCCAAATTGCAAACTGAGGAGCTGTGACAGATAAACCTTCAATTACACCCAATCTCATGGAAAAACTCGCCAGCAGCGGCACTCCAGCCAGGCAAAATATCGACAAGAGAATACTGGTCGATATAACTGGGTATCTCCTTCCTAGACCCCTGATGTTGTTCAAACTCAGTCCCTCCACTCGCCCACTTAATCCGGACAATGCTAATGCCCAAACACCAAGACTGAGTCCACGGGGGACCATTCCTGCAAAAAATAATCCCCGGTACAAATCAGAGCCACCCCCACCCGCCAACCCGAGTGCCAGTAATGAAAAACCAATATCCAGAATCAAGGCAAATCCCATCATCCGCGCCAGATTCCTTTCAACAGAAGCCCAGATCCCAG
>JBEQLH010000219.1:0-5478 GCA_040326075.1 Anaerolineales bacterium | reverse complement strand
ATCACAGCGACTTCGAAAGAGATCGAAGAGCGTTTGGCACAAAAAGGTTAGGGAAGATGGGTAAATTCAACCTCTGCCAATGGCACAACGATAATCTTGCGTCCCAACCACTTGGTGGGAATTTGATCTTACCGTTCTATTTGCATCAATGCTGGTTGTCTCGAAACTTAAGGTAGGATGAGGTAATAGAAGGATAACCACCTCAGACTAGGCAATACACACTCCCACCGATATACTCCGGAAATCTTTCCACAACTCGACACGCACCAGAAGTGGAATTCCCGACAACACGCTGAAATTCACAACCAACTCAATTGATATGTGGCGTGGGTTGGGGAGGTGTATGGTTGGACGGTTTTGCCATCAATGGATCTGATCAAGAAGGCGCGTCAGCGTGAATTATTTGGGCTTTACGGCAACCGACATTTGGGTTGTCCAGCTGCCGAGTTGTCGAAAGATCAAACGGCTTTGTTTCACGGAAACCAGGTTTCATACTTCAGTTAGACACACCCTTGAAGGCTTGTATGGAGGTCAAATGGGTGAAGAGTCTAGATACAATCAAGTGGGGATATTGACTATTCTCATGGAATTGCTAACTGCCGCCTTTACAGCATTCGTGTTTTATTCCGGTATAAAATCGGCTGATGGGCAGGATGCTACCCTTCTTAAGGTGACGGGGACTGTGGTTGCGGGTGTTTTTATTTTTGCATTTGCGGCATTTTATTCTTTTACCATCCAGATTGCTGACGGGAACATAAACTTTTGGTTCGGGTTTGGGGTCGCCCGGAAGTCTCTTCCCCTCGAGGGAATTCAGTCTGTTGAGATTGTTAAAAATCCCTGGTATTATTTTTGGGGAATTAAATCGATACCTCGAGGATGGCTTTACAGCATCGCCCCGGGGGGCCGGGCAATAGAGCTAATTTTCAAAGATAATAAGATGATTCGCCTTGGTACGAACCGCCCTGAAGAGATAAAGCAGAGATTAGATACGGCTATGGGGAAGTCTTCTTGAAGAAAGCCGCGTTGCAAAATGTCCAGTTGCCAGGGTGGAATAAGGATATCCGGATCCTTTTCTTGTTGGGAAAGTAGGCCGACGCTGACGATAGCCATTAATGTTGAGAAAACCTGCCCCAGGATGGGGTTTTTCAACCCCAAGAATATTCTCACTCAACTCTCTTGAGCACCTTGGTTTTTCTCCTCTGTCGGCAGTTTGGACAGCGGAGCAGCAGCCAGGCGCCATCGCGGTTGACCCCGTGGGGTGCAGTTAGGTCGGTGAGAAAAGATATCTCGTAAATGTGTTCACAATTTGGGCAGCGGTAGGCGGTTTGCTCCCTGTGCCAGTTCACCAGAATCAACATCCCCACCACCACCAGCGCGATCCATATATACCAAAACCTGGGGAGCAGAAGGAACGCACCGGCGCCAATCACAATCACATACACAAAAATATAGGCAACTGACCTGATCACATCCCGTCGGTCCGGATCGACAACTGGACCCATCACAACCTCCTGAAAACCCCGATAATTTTAGTTGGTAATATATTATCAACCCAGACGAAAGCTAAAACCTCCCCGCCGGAGTTTGAAATCATTCCCAGTAAAAAGCAGCGGTGCGGAGAGTACAAAACGTCCCGACCACACTGTGCATTGCGGTACCAGTAACCGGCTCCGAAATAGTACTTGTCCAAGCGCCACAAATTCAGCAGGCGATACTAACATAAACGGGGTACAAATATCAAAGTTGCAAAATTGGTATCGTAATAGTCGCTGCTCTGATTGTATGGACTTTTCTTACTAATTCCTTTTACAAGCACAACTGGAAATAGGAAGAATGGATTGAGAGATACGAAGGCAATGTTGACGATTCGAGCTGGTACTGAACAATGAAAAATTGGGACCAAGAGGATTTCACTGCTTTGATGAGCCCGTGCCTATCGGGGCTTACATACTCCTACTTGGGATGAATAGAGCCAGTTGCACCGTATGTTATTTTTAAGTTACGCCATTGGAGGGATATCCGTCTTCCAAACCTCATTTCAACCCCTATTTGCCGAATTAGGGCATTCCGCTCCTATTTTCTAAATATATGCAGGGGGATATTCCATTTTTCTATTGTATTTTGTGCCCTAATGGGACAATCGTGGTTGGCAAATTTTATCCGATATTCGAGAGAAGCTATTCTGGCTTTGTGCTGATTCCGTTCTATCCCATGAGCCTCGAGGCCGTTATGCCGCAGCCATCGATACAGTCATTGGCTGTCTTCTCAGACTAGCCCAAGTCGCTTAGCCGGCTCAATTTGGAATTCTCGCACAATATCAAAGACTTCATCCACGGTCAAGATCGATACATCAGATCGACCTTGCAGCCACCTCTGGGCAGAGTCGCGTGATCCAAAGAAGAGCATCTGGCTGCACCTCGGGCTATCGGGACCTCCTCGCATATCCGTCTCTCCACCAACAAGGGAGACCACCGTGCCCTGAGGCCGAACATCCTCGACGCCTTGAGGCGTGATAGTCACTCGTATTGATTCCCCCGTAACCGGATCCTGAGAGTCGATTCGAGCAGTCTTCCCTACAACGCCAGGTGTGTAGATCGCATCGTACGCGCACCAGGCATATAGCTGTTTGCCATCCATTGATATGCGGTGAGCGGTCGGATTGAGCGAAAGTACGCCGCCGACCAAGCGCCTCTGGGAATCGATCTCTGCACGTCCAGCCGCAACCGCCCCAGTAAGGACCGACTGCACTTGCTCGAGCGGCATCTCCCAGATTATTGCCAGCTCATTGGGTGAAACGGGCTTCCCCTTGGCTAGCGCCTGGATCGTCTTAATCGTGACGCGAAGATCGAGCTCTAATGCCTCCTGCGGGATCGCATCATAGACCTCGCGGTATGCCTCAATTAGTTCGTCTTTCTTCAACTGTTCCATTTCTGAACCTCCATAAAGGTGTTGGACTAGCGGGTGTAGGGGCGAATGTTGCCTTGACCAACCCCATAGCGAGGACTTAGAAATCAACCCTTACCGAGGGTGATTGGTGCCATTGGTAACTTGGTTCCTTTTGGTATTGCCATAGGTGCTGGCTCTGGGGTATGTACTGAAAGGATTTGAAGTGTCTCCATACCTATTGCTGTTGTCCTAAGCGTAGGTGCAGCAATCGATCTAATTCATAGAATCAAAACTTAATCCATTACCAGAGTTTAATAATTTAAATTTGGATATTAGACATGTCTGTTTGCGGTGCATAGCCACTCGCTGGAGGATGCTAGATACCACGATAATACATTATCGGACGCGAATTAACTCCAAGTATCCTTCCGCGAGAAAGATGCAGAAATAAGTTACACCGGAGCAAAAATGGTCAGCTTTCTACAGGTCCTGGGTGGTTTAACTCTGTTCTTGTTTGGTGTGCGCATGCTCAGTGGGGGCATGGAGAAACTCGCGGGAGATAAAATCCAGGAATTGTTAGAACGCATGACCGCGAGTCGAATTAGAGCAGCCATGTTTGGTACCGGCGTTACGGCTGCTTTACAGAGCAGCAGCCTGATGATGGCTACCATGATCGGTCTGATCAACACGAACCTGATGACTTTAGAACAAGCCATAGGCATGATGATGGGGGATGAGATCGGCACGACACTCACCGCACAGATTGTTGCCTTCGACATCGACAATTTTGCGTTCCTGTTCATCGCTCTGGGCTTTATCCTTATCGAGTTTCTTCCTCGTGGGAAGTGGCAGGATTATGGTGAAGTCATTATGGGATTTGGCATCCTCTTTCTGGGAATGAACCTGATGACTGATGCGCTTAAGGCGCTAACTACGATACCGGCTGTAGAGACATGGCTCATCACGATGGGACAGAATGTGTTCGCTGGCTTGCTGGCTGGGATTGTCTTTACAGCAATCGTCCAGAGCAGCTCGGCAGTGACCGGTCTCGTTGTGGCAATGGGCATGAGCCAAGCGATCACCTTGGATGGAGCTGTCGCCATCCTGCTGGGCGCAAACATCGGGACTTGTGCTACCGGATTAATCGCCTCGGCGCGGCTTTCTAAGGCTGCGCGACAAGCCTCCATGGCTCAAATTCTGATCAATGTCGCAGGCGTTCTCATATTCCTGCCATTTTTGTCTCCATTTATTAGTCTTGTGAGCCGTACATCATCTGATCTGCCGCGCCAGATCGCCAACGCACACACAATATTCAACATCGCTGTGAGTGTTATTCTCTTTCCCTTCGTTGGTTATATTGCCAGGGCGGCCAGGTGGTTAGTACCGGAAAAGGAAGAAAAAGAGACCAAGGTCACGGCATATATTGATTATATGCAATACAAAATTCCCTCTGTTGCACTTACAGAAGCGCACAGAGAGTTGATTCGAATGGGAGAGATAACTTCGCAAATGATCGAGCGCAGCCATAAGGCATTAATCGAGGAGGATATGGAAGCTGCGCAGTGGGTGCTCGAACAAGAGGATGAGTTTGTAGATCCGGTGACTGATGCTCTGGAAACCTTTGTCAATGGGTTGATGCGCGAAAATCTGAGTGCGAGTCAACACAAACGATGCTTCCAACTGAAGAATCTTATCACCGATGTTGAGAGAGTGGGCGATTTGACAGAGGATCTCTCCGAGGCTGCACAAAAGAAAGTCGACAATAATACAAAATTCAGCCCGGCCGCGTTACACGACCTTGATCGACTTTGTCGGCACGCGTTCGATACTTATTCTCTTGCGCTGCGGGCATTCCAAACCACCGATCGCGCACTAGCCGAACGTGCCTGTCGTATGGAAGATCAGTTCGACCGTCTCTACATTGAAGCACGCCAGAGACACGTTAAGCGGTTGGAGGCAAACATATGTCATCCGGAAGCGGATGTCATCTTCACCGAAACGCTTCGAAACCTAGAACGGATCAGTGACCATGCTGATAATCTGGGCATCAGCACGATGCGCAACTAGAAGCAAAAAATCTACAAGAGTTGATTTCTAAACGCCTACTAACAATTCGCTGGAGCAGATGGCTAAACGCTGAAAGCGTTTAGCTTAACTGAACGGGGCTAGTTGTCTGACGACAAATAGCTTGGCCGTTCGTTGGCTGAGGTTGCACACGGTAAGCAGTTCTTTGGCTAGCGATGGCTAATTGGCCAAAGGCCAATGTGCAAACTCACTGGCGTTCGTCAGCATTGCAGTATGGCAAAGCCATACTGCCGTAAGCAAAACGTAGTTTTGCGACATGAGCATCGAGGCCGTTAAGTATTGCAGAATATGGTTTAACGACCGTCCCATGGAGAAGCGAGATATGGTATCCCCGCTGAACGATCCAAAACTAGAGGCGCTTCTCGATCGTCTTCATAAGCAAAGCGATATGCAAGTCGATGAGACAAACGCAGCCTTCGCGCGGCGAGAAGAAGAGGTCGCAATCGATCATGAGGACTTCTACGACGTCGATATGCAGCGGTTCCTCTCGGACAAGATGGTCGCTCT
>JBEQLH010000218.1:0-5519 GCA_040326075.1 Anaerolineales bacterium | reverse complement strand
CCAGTAGAGACGCTCAAACGTTCCGCGATCTGGGAAAATGGCGTTCTGCCATCCTCGTTTAGGATTTTGATGATTTGAAGATCGATATCGTCTATCTTTGCGGAAAAATTATTATCCTGTTGACGCATTATGTAATATGCCTCTTCGTGAGATACTTCCCATAATATATCACAATTTGTCACAGAAAGCAAGAATACGATAACAATATATTATAAATATCGACCATTTTGTGCTAAAATGTCACAAATGATCGGATGTACATACTCATTTCGTTTAACCAGCAAACCATTATTGGTTAAGTGATGGATTCGCATTCACTTGAAAGCAAGATACCCAATGTTCTGGACCAATCTCGACGAATTCTGGAACTTCCTCTGCACATATATCCATGGCCACAGGGCAGCGGGGGTGAAAATGGCAGCCAGATGGGGGATTTTGAGGGCTGGGAACTTCGCCTTTCAATATGGTGCGCTCGCGTTTCAGGTTAGGTTTGGGGATCGGGATAGCAGACATGAGCGCCTGTGTGTAGGGGTGTAATGCGTTCCGGAACAGCTCTAACCTGGGTGCAAGTTCTACTATTTTTCCCAGGTACATCACTGCGACACGATCAGAAATATGTTCGACTACTGAAAGGTTGTGGGCGATAAAAAGATAGGTCAGGCCAAATTCATCCTGCAGGTCTTGGAGAAGGTTAAGTACCTGGGATTGGATTGAGACGTCCAAAGCGGATACTGGCTCATCACACACAATAAATTTGGGTCGTAGAGCGATGGCGCGCGCGATTCCGATCCGCTGCCGTTGTCCACCTGAGAACTCGTGAGGATACCTGTGGACGTAGTAGGGCTCAAGACCAACCTTGCTCAGAGTATCCATAACAATGTCAATTCGTTCCTTTGGTGTACCAATCTTGTGGATGTTGAGTCCGGCTTTGATTGAATCACCTATCGGCAGACGGGGGTTGAGTGAAGCATACGGATCCTGGAAGATGATTTGCATATTCCGGCGCATAGTCTTCAATTCGTTTTTTGTTAAGGAAAATATATTCTGACCGTCAAACTCGACATCACCGCTTGTAGGTTCGTGCAAATGCAGGATTGTACGACCAATTGTTGATTTACCACAGCCAGATTCTCCGACTAGACCGAGTGTTTCTCCCTCCCTGATCGTAAATCCAACGCCATCAACAGCCTTTATCCAACCGATAATCTTTCTGAGAATCCCTCCTCGAACAGGGAAGTGTTTATAAAGGTCCTTTACAACAACCAATTCCCGGTTATTACCTTCTAATATTCCAGTTTTTGTACTCAGATTTTGTTCACTCATCTTTTTATTTCAAAAAATTTGGCATTAATCTACCGATATAGGAGCTAAATGCTCATCTGAACTTACGTATAGCCAGCAGCGTACGGTATGATCGGCCTTAACAGAACTCAGCTCGGGAATTCGCATTGAACAGATAATTAGTTCGTGGTTAACTCGTGCGCGACAGCGTGGTGCAAACCTGCATCCGGGTGGCAGATCGATCAGGCTTGGTACGTTACCGTCAATGACCTCAAGGCGTTCTTGATGTTCTCCCAAAATAGGTATAGATTCAATCAGACCTTGGGTGTAAGGATGTAGGGGCTGCTCTAAGAGATTGGTCACATCTGATTGTTCAACGATTTGACCCGCGTACATAACCGCCACTCGATCCGCGATTTCAGCAACCACTCCCAAGTCATGAGTGATGATAATAATAGCGGTATCTATCTGGTTGCGTAATTCACGCATCAAATCTAAGATCTGAGCCTGAATGGTTACATCGAGCGCGGTTGTTGGCTCATCTGCAATCAAGAGTTTCGGGCTCAGTGCGAGCGCCATAGCGATCATCACCCGTTGAGCCTGTCCGCCAGACATCTCGTGTGGATAGCAATGGGCCTTCTGGTCAGGATCAGGTATGCCGACTATGCCGAGCAGTTCAACTGATCGATCCCAGGCCTCGGTCTGGTCCATATCGGTGTGGATCTGAAACACTTCAGTCAGTTGCTCGCCAACAGTGAACACGGGATTTAAGGAGGATTGGGGCTGCTGGAAGATCATCGAGATGTGATTACCGCGGATCTTTTGTATATCAGTTTCTGAGATAGCCCTCAGATCCAGGCTATCGAAAATCACTTCTCCATCGATAATCTTCCCAGGAGTTCGAATTAACCTCATAATTGAAAGAGCGGTTACGCTTTTTCCACAACCGGATTCACCGACAAGTCCAAGAACTTCACCCCGCTGGATTTGAAAATCAACACCATCTACGGCCTTTACTACCCCTTCCTCAGTGAAAAAGTGTGTTTTAAGTCCAGATACTTCAAGCAAGGATTGAAAACTGTTGTTTACCAAAATGTTAGTCCGAAAGAATGAAATATTATGTCATGAGAAATCCCAAACATAATACTACTCCTCAATTTTGGCAAAAACCTTATACGGATCCAGTGCATCTCGCAGTCCATCTCCAATGAAGTTGATTGAAATTATCGTAAAAAAGATCATCAAACCTGGAAAAATTGCTAACCAGGGATATTCAATTAAGTGCCCCGCCGCACTATTTAACAAGTTGCCCCAACTCGGTGTGGGCGGCATAATGCCAAACCCCAAAAAAGATAATCCCGATTCTTCCATAATCGCATATCCGATTTCCAATGTGGCTTCAACGATGATGGGTCCAAAACCGTTGGGTAAGATTTCGCCTACCATGATCCGCGGATCGGATGCGCCTAAAGCCCGGGCGGATGTGACATATTCCATCTCTCGAAAGGTTAGAAAAATTGCCCGCACCAATCGAGCAACTGTCGGCCAGGATAGGATACCTATGACAACAGCGATGGTCATCACACTATTGCTCTTTACGAATGGTAATTCGGTACTACGCAATATGGCGCTCAACAAAATCAAGATAAGCAGTGAAGGCAGGGAGAGGACAGCATCGATGATTCGCATCAGGATGTTGTCTATCCATCCTCCAAAATAACCAGCGATCCCACCAACAGGGACTCCGATGACCAGTGTTATCGACATAACCATCACGCCCACAAATAAGGAAACTCGCCCGCCATAAAGACAGCGTGTAAGCAGGTCTCTCCCCAATCCATCCGTTCCGAAAGGATGCTCGAGTGAAGGCGGTTGGTACCGATTTTTTATATCCGATTTTACGGGGTCATAAGGCGACAAAAACGCAAATGTTACACTCAAGATAATGATAAGTAAAATAAAAGATCCTACCAGTGCACCTGGGTGACGACGAAAACGCCGCCAGGCGATAGTGGTCATTGTCTCAGGAGGCCTGAAATCTATACTTTTATCCAAGCCTATAGCGGTGTTGCTTGTGTTGATGCTCACCACCAGGTTACTTTCCTTTGACTATTCATACCGAACTCGAGGATCTAAAAATCCATAAGCAATGTCGGCTAATAAATTGCTGAGCATTACGATGGCCGCGCCAATTATCAGAACCGCTAATAATATTGGGTAATCTCGATCTGTGGCGGCATCATAGTACAACCGCCCCATACCGGGCCACGAAAAGATCAGCTCAACATATAGCGCACCTGCAAAAATATATGGGAAATCCAAAGCAAACATGGTTACCAGAGGGATCAACGCATTTTTTAAAGCGTGCTTGTAGAGAACGAGTCGTTCAACTTGCCCTTTTGCGCGTGCGGTGCGGATGTAATCCTGGTTGATCACATCCAACATGCTGGAGCGTAAAAATCGGGAGTACCAGGCAACCCAACTCACCATGCCCATCGTCACCGGGAGAATCAGGTGCCAAATCCGATCCCGGATCGAGAATTCCTCACCTAATGTATACATGCCACCGGGTGGAAACAAAGGTTCACCAGTAATTGGATTATTTAACGTAGCGTAAAAAACTAGAATAAGAAGTAGGCCCAGCCAAAATTCAGGGATAGCCTGACCCATGAATGAAAGTGTGGTGGCGGTAAGATCAAATTTGGAATATTGTTTCACCGCTGAAATGATGCCAATTGGGATTGCAACTATGCCGACAACAATAAGTGTCACGGTCATTAAATAAATCGTATTTGGTAATCGATCAGAAATTTCGTCTAATACGGGTTTGCGGGTGCGATAAGAAAAACCGAAATCACCCCGCAACACACCCTTGCGGGTACCATAGCTGTCCGTGATCCCGTTGCCATCGGTATCAACCCGCATCCAGTCATTGCCAATTAACCAGATGATGTATTGAACTGGCAAAGGTTTATCCAGACCAAATGACCGTCTGATCGCCTCTTTCTTTTCAGGCGGTATTCGATTAGAGCGCGAATACGCACTCATAGGTCCACCTGGGGCAATATTGACCAGTACGAAGAGAAAAATGCTAACGATTATCAACATTGGGATAGCTTGAATCAAGCGACGGACTATATATGTTCCCATGCACACTCCTATTAATAATGGGGAGGTTCAATTGACGAACCTCCCCATTTCAGCCAACAACACTAGTTTGGTATTTTATTCTTCTAGCGTCCAGTCGGCAACGTTCCAGGTCACGGGGTCATTGGCTGAGGGTAGAACGCCTTGAAGCCGTTCAGAAAGGCCATGCTGTTCCAACGTAGAGAAAAGCAATATCTGCGGCAGTTCATCTTCAAGAATAGCTGCCATTTCACAGGCGACTTCCAGCCGGTACTCTTCGTCGAGCGAATAGAATTCATCGATCCAGGCGTCCATATCTTCGTTAACCCATTGACCGTAATTCCAATCACTCCCTGAGGAGTAGAAAGTCCAGATCTGGTCGGCTGGATCGGTGCCAGGATACCCGTCATCCCACATATCCATCTCATAAAGTCCGGCAATTTCAGTGCCGCCATCTTCAGCCTCCGCCCACATGATGGCGCCTTCGATCATCTGCAGTTCTGTATCAATGCCAATCTCTTTCCAGTTTTCAGCGATTAGTTGTTGCGCCAATTCCAGGGTTTCACCATATTCAGCGTAGATAGCGAATTCCATGGTCATCAGCGCACCTTCTTCAGCACTCGGGCAGCCGTGGCATTCTCGTACACCATCACCATCTGTGTCTGTCCAGCCGGCTTCTTCCAAAAGTGCGGCAGCGCCTTCGAGATCATATACTGGTCTTGGGATATCACAGACATTATCGTAAGGCGGTCGGAAAAATTCCGTCCAGACCGGTACACCGAAGCCGAGGAAAATATCATCGATGATCGTGTCTACATCAATTGCCATGCGCAGAGCTTGCCGGACGAGTTTATCAGAGAGGAATGGGTGTGGGGTCTCACGATCACCTTTTACAAACAGATTGGGAATCAATCGCATCACCCAGCGTTCAGTTGGCGATTTTACGTATTGGGTGCCATTACCAGGCTCCATGTACACAACTGAGGCAGGTTCTGCAGGCCAGTAGTGAAGATCGGCATCCCCTTCGAGCATCATTGCCTGTTTGACGGTTTCTTCAGGAACGATCTGCACGATAACCTGGTCAATGTAGGGTTTACCCTCTTCGAAATAAT
>JBEQLH010000217.1:0-5534 GCA_040326075.1 Anaerolineales bacterium | reverse complement strand
AAAGACAGGCCCTTGAACTCGCCTCCGAAATATTGAACGATCCCAATGAACAAATTCAGATGGGTTAACTATTGTCGGCAACACTGGATGCTTATTACCCTGGGGGTAATGCACTCAATATCTGCAAATGATATCAGCAGCCCATCAAGTTAATGCATAATTAACCGAGCATGGAATTATTACAACAGCTCAGATAGCTGAACAGATATCACTTCTTTCATTAACTGATTTATTATTGTTGGGAATTTGTTATGGATAGATTGTCGTAAGATAAGGTTGGTAGAAACACCGGCAACCCAAACCATGAGAGCATCCTTCAACCGGAAGGATGGGGACAGCATCTTTTTCGTAAGTCCCCTCTAAAGCTTGACATGCTGGACAGGAATCCTCCGCCACAAGAAATCGGATCAAGCTCACCCGGGGGTTGGCAAAGAATTCTTTTCTCGCCACTGATGTTGCTGAATATTCGCTCAAGTCAGCGTCGCAATTTACACAATTTGTGGCGGAATCTGGTGATTGGGCGTTACATTGATGACACGTTTGCATTGTTCGCCTCCTGGATGATGGGTATTATAATCCTATTCCACAACGACAGAGGCTTAATGTGTATTCTTCCGCGTGCTGATTCCAACTTGTTCACCGCGTGACCGGCGAATCAAATTCTTTAGATGGGCGATCAACACCCCGCTCGGCACCGGTTTGATCAGATAATCATCAGCACCTTCATCCAGGGCTTGTGCAACCGCATCAGGGTTGTTCAACACCGAAAGTACTAATATTGGGGAATTACTGAATGATCGGATATCCCTGCAAATCTGCCAGCCATCCTTATCAGGCATATACAGGTCGAGAACGATAACATCCGGATTCAAACGGCGTATAGCTTCGAGACCATCTTCAACTTGATGAGCCGTGAAAACCTCAAACGCCTCGGGTTCCAGGAGTGCCTTAAATATTTCAGTCAGAGCGACGTCATTGTCTATCACCAAGACGCTGGAAACCACCATGATCCTCCTTCATCAGAACCAGTAAAAATCAGCGTTTCTCCAAGGTCAAAATGGAATTTTGACCAGCTAATCTCCCGCAGTGATCCATGCATCACATGGTTATGATTATGCAACAAAATCTCATATCGTAACCTTACAATCACTTAACAGGTCTTTGGTTTGAATCTTGCAACGAAATGCAAACAGGGATATTATTAGTCTGGTTAAGGCGTGGATAACTCACTGCAAACACCCGGCCTCCCTCGACATCAAAATGAATGGTGAATCATCATGTCCTCGCTGCCTTAACAAAATTGACCCTCAATCGCGTCACTGCCTGCATTGTGGTGTTGATCTGGGATTAGCCGCGGATATAGCTGAAACAGTATTCTCTTTTGGTGAAATGGCAATGGATGTTCGCATCGCTCCAGAAACGCTCGTCCCTCGATTGGGTGAATTATTAATCGAAAGAGGGTTGCTTGAGCCAGAAGATTTAAATACCGCGTTGGATTTTCAACAAGACCGGATCGCCAGTGGCGTTCCCTGCCTGATTGGTCAGGCGCTGGTTGAACTAGGATTAATCGATCAATATTCCGTTGACGAAGTTGTGACAGTACAAATATTCCAGCTGCAGCATGCCCTGGAGCAAACCAACCGCGAACTCGAGCAGCGTGTTGAAGAACGGACAGCTGAATTACAACAAGCACTTTCAAAATTAACTGAACTAAACCAATTGAAGTCGAACTTCATCTCAAATATTTCCCACGAATTACGCACACCGCTTACCCATATTAAAGGATATCTGGACCTCTTGTCCGATCTCAGTTTAGGGCCCATCACACCCCTGCAAATAGACGCCTTAGATGTACTCCATCGTTCTGAAGAACGATTGGAACAATTGATCGATGACCTAATCCAGTTTTCGCTGGTTGTGCGCGGGGAACTCAGTTTGAATTTAAAGTCTCATGACGTACGCCAACTGGTTCTGACAAATCTCCCCCAGATCCGCAAAAAAGCCGAGGTAAAAGGTATCACAATCGAGATCGATATTCCTCCAGGTATTCCAAATGTCCTGGCAGATGAAGACAAAATGCAATGGGTATTCAACCAGCTTCTGGACAATGGAATCAAATTTACTCCTTCCGGGGGTTCGGTGAAATTATCCGCAAACACAATTCAAGATTTTATTGAGTTCGTGATCATGGATACCGGAATTGGCATTCCCGAAGAGCGAATCCATGAAATATTTGAACCATTTCATCAGCTTGATGGATCAGTGACCCGGCGGTATTCAGGTACAGGTCTGGGATTAGCGATGGTTCACCGTATAATTGATGTACACGGATCAAAAATTTTGGTCGACTCGACTCCTGGTAATGGAACCCGGTTTTCATTTTCATTACCTTCTGCAGGTGTCAATGGTAACGAATAACATCCAGGATTCTGAAAGTCTTAATACCCAGGAACTCGATGCGATCTATGCTATCAGTCGGGTAGTTACCCGCGCTTCAGAGCTGGATGCCAGCCTGGATGAGATCATTGGTATCGCCAGAACAGTCTTTATCTTTGATAACGTCGTGCTCTACGTCCATCAAAAAGCTGACAGTATTGAACCATCCTATGCCCGCGCTATTGGTCGCGGCAGGAATTCTGAGTCTGATCTGGCCTGGGGTGAATCGATCGCCAAAGACGTACTCACATCAGGGAAAATTGTCGTCCGGCAGGAGATCACTGGGGATGTATCCAAAGATCGGATGAATGCCCGTTATTTCCTTGGTTTACCATTGATCTCAGGTGATAACAATATCGGTGCTTTGGTTTTTGTCCGTTATGGTGGGCCTCAATTCACACCCGACCATACCCACCTGGCCGAATATATTGCCGGGCACATTGCCCAACTGTATGAGCACGGTTTTCTGATCACCCGCCTTTCGCGACTCGAAGCCGAAAGACAGCTGGAACGCCTCCAGGATGACTTTGTGGCAACCGTTTCCCATGAGCTTCGGACACCTCTGGGCTTTATCAAAGGTTACGCCACAACCCTCCTTAGGGAGGATACAAACTGGGACGAGGATGACAGACGCGAATTCTTGACAATCATTGACCAAGAAACTGATCGCTTGAAAGAATTGATCGACAACCTGCTTGACTCCTCTCGCTTACAGTCTGGCACCCTGCGGATGGAATTTCAACCGCTGCGTCTGGATACGATGTTAAAAGATCTACCATTACGAGCTAAATCGTTTGATGAACATCTCAATCTAGATGTTAATTTAGAAACCTCTAATCTCCAGGTTCAAGCTGATCCGACCAGGCTCGCCCAAGTCTTCGATAATTTACTCAGCAATGTGGTCAAGTACGCGCCAGGCTCGAACGTCAAAATCACATTAAACTCCCAAAATAATCAAGCACATATCGCAGTCAGCGATAAAGGGCCAGGTATCCCGGAAGAAAGTCTGCCGGACATTTTCAGCCGCTTTTACCAGGTGCCAGATCAAAACCGTTCTGCAAGGGGATCCGGATTAGGATTATTTATATGTCGCAGAATTATCAACGCTCATGAAGGTGAGATCACCGCCGAATCAATCTTCGGTGAAGGAACCACATTCCACATATACCTCCCGTTAATGAACCACAACTCCGGTGAGGCCTAACTCTTGAATTAAGTTAAGGAGGAAAGCGCATGGTCACAAAAATATTGGTTGTCGATGATGAACCCCGGTATGTCCGGCTGATGGAAGCCAATCTAATTTCAGAAGGCTACGAAGTGCTAAAAACATATGATGGGCAAAGTGCTGTTGAGATGGTTGCTGAGGATCAACCAGATTTAGTTCTGCTTGATGTGATGATGCCCGGACTAAGCGGCTTCGAAGCCTGCGAACGCGTACGCGAGTTCTCTTCTATACCCATCATAATGGTTACAGCTAAGGGAGAAGAACAAGATCGTGTGCGCGGCCTGGACGTCGGCGCTGATGACTACATCGTCAAGCCATTCTCTGCCACCGAGCTCTTGGCTCGTGTGCGGGCCGTCCTACGCAGAGCCCAGGTCTCAGGGGGCTCATTCCAGCAAGCTGTCTTCACTCATGGAAATTTACGCATAGATCTTGCTCGCGCAGAGGTCTTCCAAGACGATAAAATGGTCTTCCTTTCTGCAACCGAATATCGCCTGTTACTTCAGTTCGTCCACAACCAGGGAAGCATTTTGACCTCCGAGGATTTACTGGTCAATGTCTGGGGACCAGAATATCGTGAGGACAAGGAAATCCTTTGGGTAAGCATTTCTCGCCTGCGGCAAAAACTCGAAGAAGATCCCCGCAACCCACAACATATCGTCACCCGTTCTGGGATGGGATACACCATGCCGCCTGTTTAACAGCTTTCTCAAACTTGAATCCTGCCAGATAGGCAGCCAATGGAGAGATTATGGATAATCGTCCAATTGCTATTGCAATTCGATCCAAAAAACTAGGGATCCTGATCCAAAGTGCGCGTAATACGTCCGACTACTCCTTGGAGGAGTGCGCGGAGGCAATCGGAGTAACCAGCGAGGAACTCAAATCCTTCGAAACCGGGGAAGTATCACCCTCCTTGCCTGAGATGGAGGCACTTGCTTTTTATCTCAAAGTCCCTTTGGATTATTTTTGGGGGCGGGAAATAATCGATATCAGCCAGAATGAACCAAAGGTTTATCAAAGGGATCGCTTGATGCGCTTGCGCAATCGGGTTATCGGCGCAAGCTTGAGGCAGGCAAGACTTCAATCTGGTCTGACGACATTGGAATTAGCTGTTAGCGTGGATATTAGCGAAGAACAACTCGACCGGTATGAACTCGGCGAAGAACCCATCCCTCTCCCTGAATTAGAAGTATTGGCAAACAGTGTCAATCGAACCATTAAGGATTTCCAGGATAGTCGGGGGCCTATCGGCACGTGGATCAAGCAGCAGCGCGCTATGCAGCATTTCGGCGACCTATCACCAGAGCTGCAGGACTTTATCAGTAAACCAATTAATCGCCCCTATTTAGAAATATCACAGCGCTTGAGCGAGATGTCTGTAGAAAAACTGCGCGCCGTTGCAGAGGGATTATTAGAAATCACACTCTAGAATATAACAAGGAAGCACAATAATGGTTGAAACGATATCCCCATCCGAACTTAGACAGGAAGCTGAACGCGCATATAAAAATAAGGACTACCTCTCTGCTGCAAAATCATATCAGGCGGCTGCTGAGTGCTACTCACAGCCTGGTGAACAAATTACAGCTGCAGAATTGCTCAATAATGCCAGTGTCGCGTATTTACAGGCGGGGGAATCAGAAGCGGCCCTCCAAGCCACTCTCGGCACCGAAATAACTTTTTCCGAGGCTGGCGATACTCGCCGCCAGGCGATCGCACTCGGGAACCAGGCTGCTGCATATGAAGCCCTTGGTCAATTGGAATCAGCTGCTCAGGCCTATGAAACCTCCTCCGAATTACTGAAGGAGGTTGGTGATCAAGAGCTCCGCTCAGTGGTCATGCAATCCTTATCTGCGGTGCAGCTGCGCCTCGG
>JBEQLH010000216.1:0-5537 GCA_040326075.1 Anaerolineales bacterium | reverse complement strand
CTCGAGACGATCCACCCGCGCCTCATTGATCATGTCCATGCCCCAAAAGGTGAAGAAGATGGTCACATCGATCCCGTTCCCCAATGCAGCCCAACCCATGATCAACGCTGGATATGCCATATCCAAATTGCCGTTTGAGCAGATAAACGCTATTTTTCGATCTCCATTATCCATGATTAGAATATCCTTTTCTATTTAATTTATTTGTCGATCTCGGGAGTGCGATTAAACGCACCCTTCTGGTTTACCCAGCCCGGAAATCTTGGCCACTTTCTTGGCTGGACCTTTGGGAAACAGGCCGAATAACTGCTTGGTAGCGACGCCAGCTCCATTGGTGATGTTGCGCAGGGTGGGCGCACTGCCTGATTCTAAACCAGTCTGGCGGCAGTAATCGATCACCTTCCAGTGTTCGTCTATCATTTCGGCGATTCCTTCTTCGCTGGCGATCACAACCGCGATATCCTTGTTCCACTCGCTCGGATCGGTCATGAAGCCTTCATCATTTACTTGCACAGTTTGTCCTGCTATTTCTCGTGTTGCCATTTTTTCCTCCAGTGAAATGTTTTGATTTGATTGTTTTTTTATGGGGCGTGTTACATGCGCCCTGATTAACTTTACTTATCTCCAGCAGTTCCATTGCCTGCTGCCTGAGCGCCAACAACATGCAGTACCCGCATCGTCATAGCTAATCCACGCCGTACTTCCGGGTCTCGCATTTGACGCATCAAACCCGTATAGGAAATGTCGACCGGTTTATCAATCTCACCCTCAGCTACCAAAAGAGTGTTGCGCACAAAATTCATGATCTCGGGCTGGGTCATTTCCTTGACTGTATCCAGGATCAGCACAACATTATCACCCAGACGGTCCACATCCTCATCACTGAACGAGGTGACAACATTGTCCATGATGCGCATGCCGCCCTGGGCGAAAGTGAAGTACCCTTTCCGCTCCATTTCAGTCAATGAATCGACAGCTTTGCCGAAGGCTTCGTCCGCCAGCGGTCCTACCGTGTCTACCAGGTCCATCAGACTCTCAAGCTGGTTCAACATCTTCTCGAAGTTGCGCCCATTGCGCAGCACCCGCTTCAGCAGACGCAGTAAATCGCCTAATTCAACATATTCCTGAATCTCTTCCAGCTGCTCGACTGAGAGTCGGAAAGCCTCGTTTGCAATCGGCGTCAGGTCGCGCATCAATTCAGCTCGATCGGCCCGCTGTCGTTCAGCAATCTGGGCTTGCTCGGTCAGAAATGACACCTGCGTGGTTAATTCGTCGATCTTATGGTTCAGGTCAACCATTGATTGATCCATCATCAACTCCTTAACTATCCCACTTGCCGGCCATTGTCATCTTGGCAGGTAGTGGTAATTCCTCTCCCTTGAGCAGGGTGTTCCAATACAACCAGCGGAACATCATCTTGCCCCAGTGGTTCATCTCCGATTCCTGCAGCAATGAGAATGGACCAATTCCTGGAAGTGGGTACTTGCCAGGCAGCGGTTCGACATCATAATTGAAATCGATCAACAATCCCTTACCAAAACCAGACTCAATGAAGCAATTTGCGTGACCGTCAAAGGTTGGCAGCATCTGCAGCCCGTCAATGTAGCGCACAAAGTTCTCAGAAAAACAATCTACAGCAAAGTGCGCCACGGACCCTGCCTTCGAGGTTGGCAGATTGGCGGCGTCACCCAGGACAAACATGTTGTCGTACTTGGGAGAAATGAAGGTGTGCTTGTCCACTGGGATAAAGTTCAAATCATCCCCGAGACCTGAACGACCAATCACATCCGCACCCATATTGAGCGGCACAGTCACCAACAGATCGTATTCGAGTTCCTGCTCGTCGTAAGACACGATCTTCTTCGCATCCGGATCGACTCGCTCAATATAGAATTCTGGAACAACTTTCACACTTTTTTGTTCCAGGATATCCCCCAGGTGCTTGGAGGCGATCGGCTTGGTGAAGGCGCCCGGAAGTGGCGTAGCGTAGGTGATCTCTACCCGGTCGCGGATGCCTTGCTCATGGAAGAACCAATCAGCGAGCATCAAGAACTCGAGTGGCGCCACAGGACACTTGATCGGATTCTCGACTACGTTGAGCACCATCCGCCCACCCTGCCAGGAACGCAAATACTTGGCCAGCGCTATAGCACCTTCAATGGTGTAGAAATCGTAAACGTCTTTGTGCCATCCATTTTCCATGACTCCCGGGGTTTCTTCCGGGTGAGTATGGGCACCGGTAGCGATGACAAGAAAATCATAATTTAGGATGCGATTATCCTTTGCCAGCTTCACCCGGTTGTTTTCAGGTTCAATAGCCTCGATGGGCGACATGATTAACTCGACACCCGCGGGGATGAAATCACGCTTGGGCTTGACCACATCGTTCTTGCTGTACAAACCAAAGGGGATGAACAGAAATCCTGGCTGGTAATAGTGAGTCTCATGCTGGTCGACGATCGTGATCCGCCACTCGTCGCTGTCCAGCAAGCGATCCATCTTGTTGGCAACGATTGTCCCCGCCGTTCCCGCGCCAAGTATTAACAAATTCTTCATTTAAATTCTCCCGTAATTTCTAAATTATTCTTTTGTTTCAGATACAGATTCTGCCAGAGCTGCCTGGCTCTGGAGATTGCTGGCTAACACTGCTCGCAAGAGGTCCAAAGCCTGGATGATGCGTTGGTCAGCGAGTGTGTTAACCACCGACTGTCCTTCTCGTCTTCCAGTTACCAGACCGCGCTCACGCAGCAAATTAAGGTGTCGTGAAGCTGTTGGTTGGCTGATTCCCAGTGCATCTGCTAGATCGCTCACATTGCTCGGTTTTTCATTTAGCGCGTAAAGGATCAGAATGCGTCTCGGATCCGCCAGCGCAGAACAAATTCCGGCATGTAGGGCTGTAATTTCCTCGGTCAGAGCGGGGGATACCATAAGTTTTCCTTTGTTTGTATTCATATACCTGCATACTTATATTTGTGCAATAATAACAAGTAAGCCCGCGGGTCAATAGTGACAATTGTCACGAATTGTTTGTGCAGAATGTCACACAAGTCGCCCTGTTGGAAACATGAAGTTCTTATAAATGAAAAATCGCCCAATATTTCCTGGGCGATTCATCTATGGATTTTAGGTTTTTCCAATCTGGTGGATCAGTCAATCTCATTAACCGATAATAACGTCAATCCCAGATCACGCATCTTGGCGATCAATCCGTATAATGCCGCCTGATCCTTAACCTCCCCAACCACGAGCGTTTCACCATCCTCACCAGGCAAAATCTCGAAACCCTGGAACCACTCCGACCAGTGTTCATCCATCCGTCCTTTTATGCGGATCTCAACTTTTTGCATAGGTGATTTCTCCCCAATCGTTGTTATACATATTGTGCATGCTGGGTCACTGACCTCCTGGATAAGATGACACTGATAATGTACCAATATCGGGTTGAGTCGTCATCTAACAGAGGGTATATTTGCTGGGTTTATTCAGGGATAATTGGGAGAAACCATTCCCAAAACACTCAACGGAATGGAAAGCAAGGTTATGTTGGAAAATAATATTCTAGATACCTGACACTTTGGTAGAAATAGATGGAGTGAGCTTTCTGAGCGGCGTTTACACAGTTGAATCCAGAACGAAGTGTAGGACGAACGAAGCGCTCAGCGCAAGCCATTCCGCTCTGACGGATCCTAAGCTTGCCGAAGGAGTGCTTCCATTCGCTTTTATTGAAAACTGTCAGGTTGCTAGATAATGTTCAATTCACTGGCGTGCATAACCGCCTGCGTGCGGTTTGTTACCCCCAGCTTCCCGCATATATTATGGACATGGGTTTTAATCGTCCCCGGGCTCAGGTATAACTTTGCTGCTATCTCCCGGTTTGAAAGTCCCGCTGATACCAATCGCAGCACCTCTATCTCTCGCCCGCTGAGCTGCTCAACCATCGCCGCCGAAGATGTACCCCGGTCAGTTTGTTCGCCAATCGCGGCCAAAATTTTACCAATATATTCTGGGCTTTCCCCCCTGCGCGCTGCTTCCATAAGATTCGGTACCAGGACCTGTCCATGATCAGCATAGATGCGAATATAACCTTCAGGTTGAGATTGAGCAAGGGCTTCGATAAGCACCTCGAGCCCTGATTCATCACTCTCCATGGTGATCGACTCGAGAATCCGGACTGCGATGCATCCATAGGTCCATCCGGCTTGATCGGCAATTTGCGATTTGTCTCTTAATTTTCCAGCTGCCTCAAGTTTATCGTCCTGGGCGACCAGAAGACGCTCCCGAGCCAGCCCGATATAACGGTAGAATGGATGGGCGTCCACGTCAGCCTTCAGTTGGTTCACCAGCTGCTTTGCCCCCAGTAAATCGCCCTGCTTCAATGCCATCTCTACCTGGAAAGCCTTGCTGCGGTTGCGAGTCGGCTCGGGAACCTCAACGTTCTGTTCCAGTTCCTGGATCTTATCAAGAGCAGCTGTGACCGCATTGGTAATTCCATGCGCACTCTCCAGGCGAGCCAGGAGCATATATCCAGCCATTTGAAACTCGTTGTTTCCGCTAATTTCGTTGATCATCTGACCCTCAAGCACGTGTTCCCTGCAGGACTTTAGATCGTTCCATTCATAATGCAGAGCTGCCAGGTCAAGATGGGCCAGCCCGACGATTGGCGCTCTTTTCCCATTCTTTATGGCCTGCTGGAAAATTCGAGCTGCCTGGTGCAGGTTCCCCCGCACGGCCTGGACACGGCCAAGAAATATCAACGCAGCCAGGAGTGCATAGGAGTTTCCAGTTTCCCGGGCAGCAAGCTGCGCTTCTCCCAGAGCCTGGTCAGCTTTCTCCATTTGGCCAGTATGCCAATATGCGATCCCCAAATTTACCGCCAGTATGCCTCGGGTGGACTTGTCCTCTTCTGGAATTAATTTCAGCGCTCGCTCCGACAGCTCGATCGTGCCGGGGATATCCCCACTGGTACGAGCCAGGTATGCCTGCGCGCTGGTTAAGGAACCATGGTACTGTGGTTGATCCTTCGTATTTTCCGCTACATGCCCTAATAAGGATTCCGCCAATTCATTTTGACCGGTTAGGATCAGTGTCCAGATGTAATCAAGGCATAAATTTGGATCAGCTCGAATCACCTCGTCAGGAAATTGCTTGAACCACCCCAGCAGGGTGACAATTTCGCCCCCCTTCATCATAGATTCGCTGAGGCCGAGCACCAACTCGCTCGCCCGCTCCCAGTCAGCAGCCGCCAGGGCATGCTTAACGGCGTCTGATCGGAAACCATGCGCCTGGTACCAATCACAGGCTCGCATGTGAAGCTGCGCCTCTTCTCCCTCCTGGTGGATGTGCAGCCGGTGACGCAGCAAGTCTCTGAATAAACGATGATAGCGGTACCATTCACGCGCTGGGTCTATCGGTAGGATGAAGAGATTCGCCCTTTCAAGTGACTCCAACAGCCTCCGGCTGTCATCCCGCCCAACTACGTAATCACAAAGACCGATTGTCAGCTGGTTGAGAACTGAAGTCCGCATCAGAAATTCTTG
>JBEQLH010000040.1:14865-15964 GCA_040326075.1 Anaerolineales bacterium | reverse complement strand
CCGACCCAACCAGCTGCCACATGGAAGTAGAAGACGCGCTGGACATCACCCATGACCGCTTCCTGTGGAGCGTAGAAGAAAACCATGTAGGTGGCGATGAGCAGCAAGATAACCGTGACAACATCTAGAATAGTAAGAAGACGGGGTTTTGAATCCATAATTTAACTCCAAACGAATTATTTTGTAGAACGAGGCTATTCTTCAACAACATAATCAAAGACCATGAAAGCGACGGCAGAAAATATTATATCGTAGACGAGCAGCAAGTTGAGCCAGGGACGGATGAGCTCCATTTCACTCCCGTCCAGGAAACCGGTGCTGGCTTTAACAGCTGCCAGGATGACCGGCAGCACCACCGGGAAAAGCAGTATTGGCAGGAGGATATCACGGGTGCGGGCCTGGACCGCCATGGCTGCCAGCAGGGTTCCCACAGCAACATATCCGATTGAGCCCAGTAATATCACCATCAGCAGCCCCGGGTTGAAAAGATTGACGTTGTAAAGCAAGGAGTAAATGGGGAGCACAATGAGTTCCACCATCAACATGAAGACCAAATTTCCCAGTGCCTTACCAAAGTAAATCGCGCTGCGGTCAACGGGCGCCAACAACAAGCCATCCAGGCAGCCGCGATCTTTTTCGATCGCCATCGAGCGGTTGAGACCCAGGGTGCCTGCGAAGACAAAAATAACCCACAGGATGCCTGAAGTGATCGTGCTCTGTCGACGTGTGGCGGGGTCCAGATCAAGCGCAAAATTAAAGATCAGGATCACCAGCAGGGCAAAGACCAGCATGGCTGAGAGAAGTTCCCGGCTGCGCAGTTCAGCGGAGAGATCTTTCCAGACCACAGCACCCATGGCGCGCAAGAATCCGACCACTTTGCCTCCGATCGAGGCATCATCTTTTCCAGGAAGGTATGTTGAGTCGTGTTCTACGGTCATGCTTCTTGTAGTGCCTGGCGATAAATTGCGAGGAGATTATTGGGATCTATCTCGTCCCGTTTAACTGAAGCAGCTACCACACCCCGTGAAAGAATATCGAATCGCGAGGCCAGGTCTGCCGCGCGCGCCAGGTCATGCGAGGTCATGACAACCGTGCGCCC
>JBEQLH010000040.1:13023-14765 GCA_040326075.1 Anaerolineales bacterium | reverse complement strand
AGGTTCTCCTGCGCGGTCAGGTCGCCATATAACAGGGGCAGGTGGGAAACCACACCCAACCGCCGGCGAACTGCGGATGCCTGGTCAGGAAGACGGTATCCAGCAATGCTCACACCGCCCATCGATGGTCGCGAAAGAGAAGCCAGGATGCGTAAGAAAGTGGTTTTACCGGCGCCATTAGGACCGAGCAGGGCGACGAACTCCCCCTGCTCGACGTGGAAATCAAGTCCACGCAGCACGGTTTTCAAACCAAAGCGTTTGATCAGCTTATTAACTCTAATCATGGCGTCGGTGTGTTTGGGATAGGGAACATTGTAGACTGAAAGTAATGTGAGAGCATATCAATATTATTTAATTCTTATAACTCAACATTTCTAGTTATGTAAGACTCTTATTACTATAATATTCTACGAATTCACCTGTTTGCCTGGTCAATCTTGCTCCCCATCTCCTGAGCTCCCAAGCTGCTCCTTGATTCTGGCTTTGAGCTCTGCCCGGCGTTTGATATATGCATCCTCTGGCAGCTCGCCCGCTTTATACTGGTCATCCAGGGCGAGGATTGCGTCTAACAGCATATCGACATCCTGCTCATATTCAGCTGTGGTCGATCCCTCTGAACCCTCATCCAGGTCTTCTCCTGTTTTCCCATTCCTGGTGCGGGTATACAGCCAGCCGCCAGCCAGGATGAGGGCAATGCCGAAGGCGAAGAGGCCGATGACCAGGTTGGTGCTTGATCCAAGCGCCGATTCCGTCCCGCCGGTTTTTGGCTGTCCAGCAATATCCAGCTCCAAATTTGAACCTGCTTGAATCAGATCGCTGGAATACATGCGGTAGGGAAATCCCTGCACATCCCGAGTTCCCATGTCGTTCAACTGCTCACCTTTGATCTTAATTCCATCCTCCGGCAGTAAGATCACCACTGCATTGACCGGCATATCAATGGGATGATCGAAATCAAGCTTGCTCTTATAGGGTAAATCGTATGAATAAATCACCTGATGTTGACCTGCGCCAGGCCGGACAACCGCCAGATCACCAAATCCGTTGGGCAGCTCTACGTAGCGTTCTCCGACAACCCCATCCTGAAATTGAAGATTTGTGGCTCCATCTGGTAATGTGAATTTGATCACCGGCTGCCCATCCTCTGCAGGTATGATAGTCCGCTCTCCGGGATTGGAGATGATGTACATCTCAACCACCCTGAGCGTTTCAGGCTCAACATATTCGAACAGCAGATGCAGCCGATCTACAGACAGGAGAGAGGTGTCGGTGGTCGTTTCATAGTACGGGATGATTAACACCAGGTTTGTGATTTCCGGGTCAACTACAGCGATATCCGAACTATAAGCCACCCCTTCATAATCCATGCTGGCAAGAAAAGCGCGCCCCTCTGGCATGGCTACTTCATCAAATGCAAAAATACCATCTGGTTCCACCTGAGCTTGTGCGGAGAATGTTTCCTGCATTTGATCATAACCATGCAAGGTTACCGATAAACCGGCAGGGATTTCAGCACCAGAAACGCTGATCACCTGACCGTCTATGCGGCCAAATCCTGAGACACTTTCAACAACCTCTGGAATTTCAGCTGCCTCACTGGTTGCTGCTGCGGCTGGGGTGGGGGTTTCGGGGATATCGCTGACTTTAACCTGAGGCGTGAAGGTCAGAGTTCGTAAAAAGGCAGCTAATGCCCAGCGATCCTCTGCAGATAATTCATCTTCATAGGCAGGCATATCCGGCGT
>JBEQLH010000040.1:3795-12923 GCA_040326075.1 Anaerolineales bacterium | reverse complement strand
CCCAGCGCAGGAGCGGGGACAGGCAGCTGCCCGGCCATCGAACCATCCCCAAGCCCGGTAATTCCATGACACGGAGCGCATTTCTCAGCATAGATCAGGTTTCCAGCCGATGGATCAGGAGGGACCAGGGGGTACAGTGGACCTCTTAATGGCGGTTGGGGCGGCGCTTCCACCGGTACTTCAGCACCTGGTGGAGGGGTGATGTCCTCTGCCAGGGAAAAAGAACAGGCAGAGAGGACTAGCAGGAATATTATTGTAATTACAGTGGTTTTAATTGCAGTGTGGCGAGAATGAATTTGAATGAGAGTGTAGTTTTGATCCATGCGCTAAATATCACCAACAAGATTGATCTGAGATTTAATCACTGTGCGAAAGAGCATACCCACACTTGGGGCAGAAACGATCAGACTTCTGGACAGGGCGACCACATTGCGGGCAAAATCCAGCAGATTTATCCTGCCGGACGCGTTTGCGGTTTGCCAGCTGAACTTCCACTTCGTCATCAGCGTCCACCACTAACACGGGGGTTATGCTTTCCGGAACGGCCTCTTCCTGGTCGATACTAATGGCACGCCGCTCAGCAATGGCATCCTCAATCTGTTGCTCCATATCGTTGGCAGGTGCAACCTGGTCATATTCATCCAGTTTTCGTAAGACATCCGCTCCCTGCTGCAGCAGTAGTGCCCTTTGAGGTGGATATTCCTGCTCAGGGATCTTACCCAAGGCGTTGTCAAAATCCAGCTCGTAGAGAGCGGTCAGGATCCGATCGCGTTCTGCCAGCAAGGTCGATATCTCATGCTCTTGCTGATCTTCTTCTGGTGAAACGACAACCGCCTTCCGATCGATCAAGGGTCGGGCGATAAATAATCCGATTAGAATTAGCAGGGCGAGCAGGAGCAGTATTGAGCCAATGTCCATAATGAAAGTTTAATATCCGTGTGTCGCTGGTAACTATTCTGTGTACTGAAAAATAATTTCTAAGAATCAAGCAAAGGGTCAATCATGCCCTGAATTTCACCCAGAGAAATGAAAGGTGAGATTTTAAAGGCGGCCAATTTTCCATCCTTGCCAATGATATATGTCTCAGGGACACCGCGAATGCGATATGCCTGGGATATTTGTGTGCGCAGGTCGGGTCCATTCGGGTAAGTTACATCAAATTTTTCCAGATAATTATTGGCCTCAGTTTCAGTATCTACATAATCAACGCCCAGAAAGACCACATCGCCGCGAGGTTGGTAAATACGCCAGGCGGTCTCAAGTTCAGCCGCCTCCTCCTCGCAGGGTTTGCACCAAGAGGCCCAAAAATTGAGCACCACAACCTTCCCTTCCAGATCATTAAGGCTGATTTGTCCTCCATCGAAGGTGTTGAGGGTGAATTCAGGGGCAATCTCTCCAACAGTAACCGGACCTTCCTGGTTCCTCAGCAAACCGACAGCCATGAGTGCTAACAGCGCAAAGACCGCGATCCAGGCAACCAAAGCGCCAATAGAAAAATCTTTCCCGAAGATCGATACTCGCTTTTTTGGTGAAGCGGCGGGTTCACTGCTCTCTGAATTTGATAGATCGGATTGCATATCCGACATGGATAACTCCAATAAGCCTAAATCAATAAATGAATCTGGCACCTATTGGCGCCGAAGTTCCTCTTCAATTTGTGCCACGTACTCATCATCTGTTTCATCTTCTGGTTGATTTTGTTCCGGGAGCTGCGCCGGAGCCTGCCTCCAGGAAAGCAGGGCGCGGTACAGAATATAAGCGCCAGCGATGATCACCAGAGGAGGAATAATATATACCAACCAATTTAAACCCGTAGCTGGAGGGGATGCTAAAACTCGATCGCCGTACTGCGCCACGAAATAAGTCTTGATCTCAGCTTCTGTCCAACCAGCGGAAAGTTTTTCGCGAATCAATTCCCGCCATTGAGCGCAGGCTTGTGTCGGGCAGACATCCAGGGGAATGTTCTCACACACAGGGCAGTAGAGCTGCTTGGCGATGACATTGACCTGATCATCGGTAGGTACCTCCTGGGCATTCACCACCTCAACCTGAAATAAAGCAATCAAACCGATCAATAGAACGATCAGTGAAAAGACGATCGATGAATGCCTGACCTGCTTCATGCTTTCACCGGCGCGTATTTGGAGCTCTGGGAAGTGATCCGCCTTCGCTCTGGATCCCGGTCAGGCCAGGCTGCAACCAGGGTGCCAATGATGAATATGAAACCACCTAACCACAGCCAATTTACCAGGGGATTGCGATAAATTTTGAAGGTGGCTCCTGCAGAAGAAATAGGCTGCCAATCCACCAGCAGGACGTAGAAATCATCTTCCCATGTGCTGCGCACACCGGGGATGGTCATCGGCTGCTGAGATTCATAGTAATAATCACGGCGGGGATGTAGTTCGCCAACGACCTGCCCATTTTTAGAGACACTCACCACCGCCCGAGCAACATTGCGACCATCATCGGTATCGAAAACGGACAGCGAATCAAAGGTGACCGTATAATCTCCTAAGGAGATTTGCTCACCCTGGGAGATGGTCCCTTGGGTTTCTGTTTGAAAGACCTCGATCCCAATAATGCCAATCGCCATCAGGACAACGCCCAGGTGGATGATATATCCACCATATCTACGGCGGTTGCGACCTGCCAGCCGCCATAAAGCAAGTGGCAAGCTCTCTCCTGACCGGCGATAACGGGCTAAGGCTCCCCGCCAGAATTCGTACAGCGTAACTGCTGCCACAAAACCACACAACCAAAATCCCAGGATAGCCGCCGGCTGCCTCATTCCGCTGAACAGGACCACCGCCACCACAACCAGCGAGGCGATGAAGGGTTTCCAAATGGCGCGACCGAGTGTCTTGGCTGAGGAGTACCGCCAGGCTGCCAGAGGCGCCACCCCCATCAAGAGCAGCAAACCAGCAAACAAAGGCGCAGTAGCCCGCTCGTAAAATGGCGGTCCAACGGTGACCTTTTGTCCGGTGAAAATTTCTGAGATCAGCGGGAAGATGACGCCCCAAAAACATATTACCAGGATACCCATAAACAGCAGATTGTTCAAAAGGAACAGGGCCTCGCGAGAGATCATAGAGGTCATCTGCGTTTCAGCTTTGAGGTCATTCCAGCGCCGGAGCAGCAAGGAAAGAGACACGATAAATGTCAAGCCCATGAAAGCAAAGAAAACCGGACCAATGGCGCTCTGGGCGAAGGCATGCACAGATGAGAGTACACCGGAGCGGGTCAGGAAAGTACCAAAGATGACCAGCTCGTAGGTAAGGATGATCAGGATCATATTCCAATGTTTCAGCATACCCCGTTTTTCCTGGATCATCACCGAGTGCAAGAAAGCGGTGCCGGTCAGCCAGGGCATAAAGGCCGCGATCTCCACCGGGTCCCAACCCCAATAACCACCCCAACCAAGCACATCATATGCCCAACGACCACCCAGGAGCAACCCGAGGGATAGAAACAACCAGGCTACCAGGGTCCAGCGGCGGGTGATGCGGATCCAGCGATCATCAGTCCGACCGGTGACCAGGGCTGCGATGGCGAATGCGTAAGGGATAACAAATGAGACAAAACCCAGGTAAAGCATAGGAGGGTGGATGACCATTCCTGGATGCCGCAGGAGGGGGTTCAGCCCAGATCCATCGGCTGGTTTGAATGGAATTGAACCAGCTGGCTGCAGCATGGCGGTCGTGATCTGCCCGCCAGAGGTCTGCCAAAGGCGGACGAAAGGATTTTCAATGAAAATGCTCAGCGAGAGGAAAAAAGCCAAGGTGACGAGTGAGACGATGATCACCCATGGCAAGAATTCCTGGTCGCGCTTCCATTTGCGCAGCGTGACCGCGGAGGCAAAACCTGCCAGCAGCCAGGACCAAAACACTAATGAACCAGCCTGCCCACCCCATAGCGCGGTTACCTTTAAATAGAAGGGCATGCTGTTGCTGGTCACGCTGGCCACATAATCCACTTCGTAAGCATTGGTGACCAACAGATAAACAATGCTCAGTGCAGCAACTGTCACCAAGGGGAAGGTAAGCAGCATCGCATTGCGTGCGCTGGCAACCCAGGCGTGGTCCTTCTTGCGGGCACCATAATAAGCTGCCCCAATACCGTATAGTGAGACCAAGAATGAAATTGCCAACGCGCCATAACCTAGATTAGCGATCATAAATATCTCCAACTACGTTACATGCAATGCGTGAAACGCAGGATGGTTCACGTTTCACGCATAAATATGAACAGGATGCTAACTATTGGGTTAACCTAACCTTCCGACTGCTCAGGGACTGCTTCTTCATATTTCGTGGGGCACTTGAGCAATAATTCGTCAGCATAGAAGACGCCGTCATCTCCCAGCTCGCCGGTCATAATGGCTTGCGCTTCGTGACGCAGAAGATCAGGTTTAGGACCGATATAAACTACCTGAATACGGGACCGGTCGGGATCATTGACCGCATCGTAGAGGACCTTCCCCAAACCACCCTGCGCTTCGATCTCGCTATTATCACCGGGGACATGCGCAACAGTAAACTCCAGGGTTAATGATTGCGGATCATACTGGACCGAGTCTCCAAGTACAGCCCCAGAAACGCGAACATCGCGACCAATCTCGGTGCCGATTCGCTCGGTTAATTCATCGACAGTCAGGAAATACTGCGCGCTGGCCTGGGTTGATGTTACGATAAGATAGACAATTGCAGCAACGATTAACAATCCACCAATAATGAATTTGGCGCGCCCACCTGAGCTAGCTTGAGAAGGGGCGGAATTTTCCAGGTCTTGATCTGTCATCGATACCTCACACAACGATTAGATTTTTGTGTCTCCTCACACCAGTTAATTTTGTCACACCTAGATTAATGTAACCTGAGATAACCCCGATAGAAGAATGAGAATGAGATTAGTTTAAGTCGATTAATCCGGTGCGGATAGCGAATTTAACCAACTCAGTTGAAGAGTGCAGATTCAGTTTGTGCATAATGCGTTCGCGATGCCTGGCGACAGTCTTTGGGCTGATGCCCAGCTGTTCACCGATTTCATTATTAGTATTTCCCTCGGCAACTGCCTCGAGCACCTGGAGTTCTCGCTTGCTGAGCACATCCAGGCCCTTCTCCCCCTCTTTAGCTTCACCGAACCGCCGCTCCCCGGGTGGTGTTTGGGTTATCAAGCGACGGTAATCCTCCAGCAGCCAGCGCGCCAGAGCAGGCTGCAAATAGACATTACCTAACGCAACACAGCGGATTGCAGTTACCAATTCCTCAGCCGCAACCTGCTTGGTGATGTAGCCCGAAGCACCAGCTGAGAGCATCTCGAACAGGTACTGCTTGTCCTCATGCACAGTCAGAGCTAACACATAGCAATCCGGATCAATATCCTTCAGACGCCGGGTAGCTTCCAAGCCATCCATCTCTGGCATGGTGATATCCATCACGACCACATCCGGCTGTAATTCTTGGGTGAGTTCGATAGCTTCAATCCCACTTCTGGCTTCAGCTACAACCTGCAGCCCCTCTTGAGTATCAAGGAAAGACTTCAAGCCAGTGCGGACAATATCATGGTCATCAACTAATATCAGGCGGATTGTGTTCATCAAGCGTCTCCTCGGACAAATTGGTCTCAGATCGGTCAACTGGAATAGCAACTTCGATAATCGTCCCCCCGGCCTGCGGGCTGAAGATACTCAGCTGTCCTGAGACTGAATCTACACGCTCGCGCATCCCTTCCAAACCCCATCCTCGTTGTTGTAAAACGGAAGGTGCGATCTTAAAACCCACACCCTCATCACTTACCCGCATTACTACCCGTTCATTTTCGAAAATCAATTCAACGGTTGCCTGATCGCACTGCGCATGGCGGACAACATTGGTCAATGCTTCCTGAGCCACGCGGAAGAAAACTGTCTCCACCAAAGGGTCCATCCGTTGGCGCTGACCCTCGACCAGCAAATCGACTTTCAGCCCTGCTCGCCGATATTCCTCCTCCGCTAAATACTGTATAGCAGGCACCAGCCCCAGATCGTCAAGCTGAGCCGGACGTAAATCATGCACCAGACGATAAATGCCCTGCGACATCTGGCGAGTCTGGGATTGCAAATCGTTGATCAGGTCCATGGTTTTTCTTTGTTCCGGAAGTAAATTTTTCAACGTTGCAAGGTTAAGACTGAGAGCGGTCAGGAATTGAGCTGTCTCATCATGCAGCTCCCTTGCAATTCGGCTGCGTTCTTCTTCCTGGGCGATCACCGTGTGGCGTAATAATTCCCGGCGCATTACTTCCCGCTCCTCCAGGTCTCGCTGGACCTGCTGGAGAGCTTCAAGACGCGCTTGCTGGGCAGTGAGCAATTGCTGTTCTCGCTCACGTTCCACGGCCTGGATAGCCTGGATCAGGTTCACGGTTATTAAAACCGCCATCGCGGCTCTTATTAACTGCACGGGGAATCCTGCGATACCAACAAACACAGCCGAATTAATAATATTCGCCGGGAACATATCGATCGGACCGACGAAAATCTGGGTCAGGCCATACATTGCGAACCCAAAAGCAGCCCACCTGAAACGCGGGGCCAGGTCACCCCGGCCCTCCTTCTCAACTTGCTGGGCACGCCTGCGTAAACCCAGACCAGCTAATATTCCCCCAGGTACAGCAAGGACATAACGAGCCAGGGTATCAGCAGGACCAAGACCGAGATCGGGACGGACACGAGAAAGGGTTATCACCAGGGCAGCGTAAATTACCAGCAGACCCAACAAGATGACAACTGGAACAACTTTCCCGTATTCGGGTTCTAAGAGCATCAACAAACCAAAATAGACCAGGGGGATAAAAGAAATCACCAGCAGGGAATAGCGCAGCCAGTTGATTTGTTCTGGAAATGGCACTCCCATCCAGACACCCTGCAGGAGCAGGATTTCGATCCACTCATGCATGCCATGCAGAAGACCGAAGATCGCCAGGGGACGCAGCACACGACGCTCTGCCAGCCGGGGTGAACGCATGGTCTCCAGGGACAGGGCGATGCCCATACTGAAAAAAGCCAACCCATATACAAAAAAGATTAATACGATATCCCATTTCATGGCGTCTTATGTTCCTCCAACGGCTTAAGACAATATCTGCATATAGCTATTGTACAGCAAACTATTAAAACCATGCTTTCCAACAATATGACACTTATCACATAACACGCATTACAAATGCCCTAATTTTGGATTAATATATGGGGTAAAATACCCAAGAAAAGTTACACAATCTTGATTTATGAGTCCAGTATTTGGGTTTCAAGATAAGAAAAAGGGTGCAACAGCTTTAAACATCTGAGGAGAAGCGACTATGAAAATCATCAAATATGTGCTGATGTTCGGAGCCATATTGGTGCTCGTTGCAGGTCTGGCAGCCTGCGCAGGACAAGAGGGTCCCGAAGGACCCAATGGACCCGCTGGAGCCCCAGGACCGGAAGGTCCCCAGGGTCCCACCGGTGAAGAAGGACCAGCTGGCCCGGTTGGACCAGCTGGTGAGGCTGAGACTGGTGTGGGTAGTGTGGGTGCTGAATATACTGGCAGTGAGGTTTGTGCAGGGTGCCACGCGGACACCGCAGAAGTTTTCATGCAGTCAGGTCACGCATATAAACTCAACCCGGTTGTGGATGGCCAGCCCCCTGAGTATCCATTCACCGAACTGAGCGAACTGCCAGAAGGCTATACCTGGGACGATATCACCTATGTGATCGGCGGCTATAACTGGAAAGCTCGTTTCGTAGACCAGGATGGCTATATCATCACGGATGAACCAGGCGCCTCTGGCAATGAAGAGTACCTCAACCAGTACAACTTCGCCAATCCTATAGTGGGTACTGAAGCAGGCTGGGTGACTTACCATTCCGGCGAGGAAGATAAGCCCTATGACTGCGGCAGCTGCCACACAACTGGCTACAGCCCGAACGGGAACCAGGACGACGTACCCGGCCTGGTCGGCACCTGGGCGGAACCGGGCGTCATGTGCGAAGAATGCCATGGACCCGGTGGACTGCACGTACAGAACCCGCAAGGTGTGCAAATGACCATCGATCGCGATGCTGAGCTGTGTGGTCAATGCCACATTCGAGGCGAGATCGAATCAGTCAACGCCAGCGGCGGTTTCATTCGCCATCACGAACAGTACGAGGAGCTCTTCCAGGGTAAGCACATCGCTCTGGACTGCGTGATCTGCCACGACCCCCACGAGGGTGTGGTGCAGCTGCGGCAGGACGATGAAGTACCAAATACGCGCACGCAGTGCGAGAACTGCCACCTGGATGAATCTCAATTCCAGGACTCGCAGATCCATCCCGCTGCCGCAGAGTGCATCGACTGCCACATGCCGCGCATCGTCAAGTCAGCGGTGGGTGACGCGGAGAAATTTACCGGCGATATTCGCACACACCTGATGCGCATCAACCCAACGCAGATCGAGCAGTTCACTGAAGATGGCAGCGCTTCACTCTCAGAGATTGGTCTCAACTTTGCCTGCCGCCACTGCCATGGCGTGACGGCTTCAGAAAGGACCGACGAGGAGCTGATCGAAAAAGCGATCGATTATCATACTCCTACGGAGTAGCGTTTCTTTTCGACAAATTATTGTTAGAGAAAATCTAAAACGGGCCGAGTAGCTCCGGCCCGTTTCACTATCATTTATAATAGCGGTAAAGATCTCATGCGGAGTTAACTAATGAAAAAGTTTTGGAAAAAAATAAGGAATGGTGTGAGAAAATTTTTCTTTCCGCCGGAAGGTTCGCCGAGATGGGTGCGGATTCTGCCCTATGCATTATTGGGTGTGCTCACTCTGATCGTGTTGACCGGTGCTGTATATGGTTGGGAATACACCAACTCTCCCCAATTCTGCGGCACGGCTTGCCACACAATGCCCCCAGAATTTACCAGCTATTTAACTTCACCTCATGCGCGCATTGATTGTGTCGACTGCCATATTGGCAAGGGATTTCTCGCTACACGTGTCTCTCGTAAGGCTGGAGATATGCGGCATATATTTGCCACTGCTTTCAATACATACGAATTTCCCATCCGAGCACACCGGCTGCAGCCTGCCCGGGAGACCTGCGAAAAATGCCATCTCCCCGAAAAGTTTTC
>JBEQLH010000040.1:0-3695 GCA_040326075.1 Anaerolineales bacterium | reverse complement strand
TGGTGAATACTCCGGAAGCGACCGTCGATGAGCTGATGAACCGCGGTATCATTGATCCGGAAATCCCTGAGATTCGCAGGATAGCAGCAGATACATACAGCCAGATTTATGAAACCACCGAGATCGGCCTGGAGGGGATTGCGGGCATCAGCAGCTTTTATGAAACGTATTACCCTGATTATTATGCCGAAAACCAGGACAAGGTTGAGGGCGCGATCGTGGCTTTGCAAGAGGCTTACGCCCAAACCGTCTACCCGGAACAAAATTCGGATTGGACCACCCATCCCAACAACATCGGTCACTCGGATTCAGCGGGATGTTTCCGCTGTCACAGCGGTCAGCATTTGAATGCAGAGGGGGAAGCGATCCGGTTGGAGTGCAACCTATGCCATTCAATCCCGGTGGTGGCGGGACCTGAGGATTTTGTGTCTGAGATCGAGATCAGCCGCGGCCCCGAACCCGACTCGCACAAGAACCCCAACTGGATTACCATGCATCGAGATGTTTTCGACCCAACCTGCAGCAACTGCCACACGACAGACAATCCCGGTGGGATTGATAACACTTCATTTTGCTCGAACAGCGCGTGCCACAGCAATGTCTGGGAGTACGCGGGTTTCGATGCGCCTGGGCTGCGCGAGATACTGCTCGCACAATTGCCACCGGAACCAACACCAGTTGCGCCTCCAGAAGGAGGTGAGATTAATTTCCAGAATACCATCAGCCCGATGTTGGAAAGTAAGTGCGGCACCTGCCACAGTGAATCTAACAGCCTGAAGGGTTTAGATCTGACCACCTATGCAGGCATTACCGAGGGTGGTGAAAGCGGGGCAGTATTCGTCGCCGGCGATCCAGAGAACAGCTTAATCGCCATCATTCAGACCCGGGAAGAGCCACACTTCGCCCAGCTGACCTCTGATGAACTGGATTTACTGGAGCAGTGGATCACGGACGGAGCACCCGAGGGATAATATTCAAGTTGGTCAAAAAGGATATAATTGGTCGGTAAGATTTAGATCCTCATCAACAATAGAATAGTTACCACGAGTGGTAATTCGTCAGGTTGGTACGCGCCAAAGGAGGCAGCAATGGAAGATAAGGAAGAGAAAGACCAGCTGAGCCGGCGAAACTTCCTGGCTATTGCAACCGGTGCAATTGGAGGGTTGATCGGGGTTGTTATGGCCATACCAGCGGTTGCTTATGTCGTCGGTCCCGCCCTGCAGCGGAATAAAAGCGAGAATTGGGTCAGACTTGGTCCTGCTTCGAAAGTCGAGATTGGCAACCCCACACTTTTTAAAACGGTAGTAGAAAGCCAGACCGGATGGATCGTGACCGAGGATGAAATCTCGGTTTATGTCCTTACGGAAGACGGGCGAGATTATATCGCCCTGTCGAATATCTGCACCCACCTTGGCTGTCGCGTGCGATGGATAAACGATCAAGGTCTATACTTCTGCCCCTGTCACAACGCAGCATTTAACAAAATAGGCCTGGTGGAATCGGGTCCGCCACCAAGCCCCCTCGATCGATTTGAAACCAAGGTTGAGGACGAACAGATCTATATCCTGCTGGGAGGATGATATGGCTGTACAATTCGGAAATTGGCTCGATGAGCGCATTGGCTGGCGTAACGTTTGGGATGCGATATTTCTGCGCAAGATCCCCAAAGTAAATTGGTTTTACACCCTGGGCAGCGCGACTTTATTTGTGGCCGTCCTGCAGGGTGTGACTGGTATTCTGCTGACTATCTACTACGTCCCGACCCCTGACCACGCTTATGACAGCGTGCAATTTATTTCCACCCAGGTTCCGGCAGGCTGGTTCATCCGCGGCGTACACCATTGGGGAGCCAGCGCGATGGTGATCCTAAGTGTCCTGCATATGGTGCGGGTGATTCTCTCCGGGTCATATAAATACCCCCGCGAGGTGACCTGGTTCACCGGCGTGGGCTTGCTGCTAGCCACAATGGGCTTCGGCTTCACTGGATATCTCTTGCCATGGGATCAAAAAGCATTCTGGGCGACAATCGTGGGAACGCGCATCGCTGGAGTTGCCCCATTCATAGGGGAACCGATATTACGCATTATGCGAGGCGGGGAGGATTTATCGGCGGTCACGCTGGCCCGTTTCTTCGGCACCCATGTTTGGGTCCTGCCATCCATTTTACTGCTTTTGCTTGGCTTCCATATGTATCTTGTCATCCGGCTCGGTATCAGCGCTGTCCCGAGTAAGGAGGAGTGAGCCATGAACAAAGAAGAGCGGCAGGAATATCTAGAGCAGTACAAAAAAGATAAAGATAAAGGAGTCCCCTTTTTTCCGGATATCCTTTTTAAGGACGCAGTCGTCTCCCTGATTATCTTTATCATCCTGGTAGGATTGGCATATTTTATCGGCGCACCTTTAGAACCACGCGCAGACCCTGCTGACACGATATATACACCGCGCCCGGAATGGTACTTCCTGTTCTTGTTTCAGCTGCTTAAGTACTTCCCTGGTTCTCTGGAAGTAATTGGGGTCTTCATCATTCCCTCAATAGCAGTCATCGTACTGATCGTCTTGCCGCTAATCGATCGGTCTCCCCGCCGGCACTTTCTGCGCAGACCAGTCATCCTGGGTGCGACGATATTGAGCATTATTGGCTTTGCATTTCTGACCATCCAATCCAATCGAGAGATACCGCCACCCCTCGAAGCCGTGGGTGGCGATCAAACCGCGGCGTTATACACAGAGAACTGCGCTCCCTGTCATGGCCCGTCGATAGCAGTCCCGGTTGGGGTTAATTTGCATGACGTGATCGCCCAGAGCCGGCATGAAGGCATGCCCGCCTGGAGCGGCGATCTCACCTCAGATGAGATCGATGCCCTGGCTGGCTTCATCCTCTCTCCGGTGGGAAGCCAGCTCTTCACCGATAACTGTAGCGCCTGTCATGAGGTCGCCGAGCTGGTGGCCAGCAACCCGATCGCCTTGAAGGATGCCATACAGCAAGGATTGTCCTTCATTCCCCATGCTGAGGTTGAAATTCCGGACTGGTCCGAAGCGATGAGTCAGGAAAACCAGACCAAATTGTTAAACTTCCTGGTCGCGCCTGACGGTCAGCGGCTTTTCGCCACCAATTGCGCTCCCTGTCATGGTCAATCCGTGGCAGTAGCTGGCGGAGAAGAGCAATTATTGGATCTGATCAGCCAGGGGGGATTGCACCTTGAGATGCCGCCCTGGCGAGAGATGTTGAGTGAATCTGAACTGGACCTTCTGGCGCGGTATGTAACTAATCCAAGTGATGTCCCCGAAGGGCAGGAAACCTTCCAAAGCAACTGTTCAGGCTGCCACGCAGATCGCATCCCGATTGCAGAAGATTTTGAACAAGCGCGGCAGATCATCGCCGAAGGGGGCGGGCATGAAACAATGCCTGTGTGGGGGGAAGTGCTCACCTCGGAACAGCTGGATGCATTAGTCACATTTACGCTCTCGGCAGCTGAAGGCACATCTGTGGAGGTTGGACAGCAGCTTTACAGCCAGAGCTGCGCTTCCTGCCATGGCGAATTCGGTGAAGGAGGCCCTAACCCGTCCTTCGCGGGAGATATCATCTTCCCAATCAGCACCGCTGAATACTTGAAAACAAGGGACGATTCCACTTTGTCGTCGATCATCGCTCAGGGTCAACCAAATTACGGCATGTCACCTTTTGGCAGCGCTTT
>JBEQLH010000215.1:0-5574 GCA_040326075.1 Anaerolineales bacterium | reverse complement strand
CCAATCTGGATTCCAGCCTGGCTGAGCTCTCCCAACTGTGCGCCCAACCCAGCGTCGCCGCTCAAAATCTGGGTATGCAGGAATGCGCCAAACTGGTTGGGGAGATGCTAAAAAAGCGAGGCTTCATGGTTGAGATCATGCCGACCGATGGCGCTCCGGTTATCTACGCGGAAAGGAAAGGCAAACTGGACAAAACCCTTATGTTTTACAACCATTATGATGTCCAGCCTCCGGAGCCCCTGGAGGAGTGGGAATCACCCCCCTTCGAACCTGCCATCCGGGATGGCAAAATGTATGCTCGTGGGGTCAGCGACGATAAGGGACATATCGTCAGCCGTCTGCATGCGATCGATGCCCTCCTTGACAGTGATGGTGAACTGCCCTGCAACATAAAATTCATCATCGAAGGTGAAGAAGAGACCAGCAGCGTCCACCTGCACGAGTTCATTGAAGTCAACCAATCCAAGCTGGCCGCCGACGCCTGCATCTGGGAGTTTGGTGGTGTTGATCACCGCGAAGTCCCAATCCAATCGCTCGGTATGCGCGGCATTTGCTATGTAGAGCTTTCGGTGAGGACTGCAAATATTGATGCTCACTCCGGCCTTGGTGGTTCGATCTTCCCCAACGCTGCCTGGCGCTTGATCTGGGCCCTGCGATCGATCAAGGGCACCGATGAACGCATCCGTCTGCCTGGACATTACGATGACGTTGTGCCTCCCAGCGCCCGTGACCGCCAGCTGATGGAAGCCATGCCGGAAGTTTCAGACGAATATAAAGAACGCTATGGTGTCGAAACCTTTCTCAGCGGTCTCACCGGGGGTGTGGAACTCCGCCTGGCTGAAGTTTTCGAACCAACCTGCACAATTTGTGGATTCACCTCCGGCTACCAGGGAGAAGGTGGAAAAACAGTTCTGCCAGCTTTTGCATCCGCAAAGGTAGATTTTCGCCTGGTCCCAGACCAGAAACCAGAGAACGTATTGCTCAGTCTGCGAACCTACCTCGACGAGGGTGGATTCGAGGACGTCGAGATCACATACTTGGGTGGGGAGCCTCCCGCCAGGACCGATCCGGACGATCCTTTCGTTGCACTGGTCGTGCGAACCGCCGAGCCTGTTTACGGTTATCCAATGCAGATCACGCCGATGATCGGCGGATCAGGGCCAAATTCCCCCTTCATCCACATACTCGGCCTGCCTGTAGCCACGGCTGGGGTTGGCTATCCTGGCTCCCAGGCGCATGCCCCCAATGAGAATATGCGCATTGATCTATACCTGAAAGGTGCTGAACACATCACCCGAATTTTAAACGCATTTGGTGAGTGATCGTTATTGTCAAAACCCTGGTCTAGTATCTGATCAGCACTCGAATTCTTTGCGAGTGATTCTTTCTAAATAATTAAACTAAAAGGCGGTGTGCTTGTTCAGCACACCGCCTTCCGCTCCTATCAACCTAGCTTTCACATCTTTGGTAAGCGTTTTTTTTCTCTTAACTGATCCTGCCCTTGCGTTCGCACAAGGTTCCAGGCCGTTTCAACTATCTCAACCTCTTGTTGAGTTTCTGGAAGCTCACCATAGCGAATGCGGAGGTAGGCTTGAGTAATCACATCCAATTCTCTCTTGGAGTTGGGTATTAAATTCTCTAAACTCGGTAAAAATTCGAGCGGGGTACTGGAAAGCGGTCGCGGATTTCCTAGTTTATCGCTCAAATCCAATAAACGCGCATAAACGCGTCGAATACGAGCAGCCATCAAGAACTTCCGGGCTGAGTCCAGGTTGAAAACTTGCTCCAAACCAGATGTCATTCTTCTAATCCCTTTGCGTAACGCGGCGCGCAAAAGGCCGAGTAAATCCTCTTGATCACTGATAGATTGGTATTCCTCCTCCACCTCTTTACTCTCGTTTAAGAAATAACGAACCAACGACCTCAAAAACAGAAAAACAACCAAGAGGATCACAATCCAAAGGATGATCGGCCGAACTGATTTAAGTGTTTCGATAAAGTTTATTACAGAGCTAAAATCAAGAGCTCCCTTTATGCTATCTAATATTTCAAGAAATCCCTGAAAAACTGATTGCAGCCTAATAAATAGTTCTGATAATGATTGCAAAATGCGATCGAAATGGATCCATTGATCAAGAGCAGAGAACAAATACAAGGCGACCCACACAAAAGGACTGATCAGAAGTGTAAGTACAAATAAGATCCACCCGAAAAGATCAATTTCGATGCCTAGTTCCTGCCCATTTACCAGGTTGGCAGCAATGATCGTTATGCTCAAAATGACCATTATTGCCAGCGCAATACCGATCAACCATCTCCTATCAAAATAAATACTATGACCTCCGCGCAGACGTCCTAAGGCGGAAATTCGTGCAACACTCAACCCTAATAAACTAAAAAACAGGAATAAATACAAGATCGATAAAGATGTATTTTCGGTTAGTCCAAATGAGATCCCAAAGGCAAATAAAAAGACAATACCAATACGGAAGCTGCTTAAAAATCTTTCGGGATCAATTCGTTTCCTGGCCAGGGATACACCGCGCCAGATAACGAAAATGATGATTAACATCAGAACAAATTCGGCGGGAACATAGCTGTTCGTATTACTAAATGAATTGAACAGACGAACTATTATCCCCCAGAGACCTTGCCAGTCAGATGGATAAAGTAAGGTATTCAATCCTACCCACAGGCTCACAATAAGCAAGATAAAAAGAACGATTCGTTGGATTTTTGTCTTGAGGCCGATATAGTTCATCAACCGGGTCAATATAAAGGATATAAATAATATGCCTCCAAATACTACGAAGACTCGCAGATAAGTAATTCTTACCCAAAAACTGAGCAACACCCGATACCACAAGACAGCAAAACTTAACTCCATGATAATTAAGCTAAACAATGCAATCTCACGCCACGGGTTAAAACGCAGCGGTTTTGCCACCTCAAGCGAATTTTGATTATCGAATACTGGTTGAGTCATGGTTATCACAGATCGGAGTAATGTTAAATGTCCGGTTTCTGATACATTTCGTAATAATCTCGCACAAATTCTTCCTTGTCATGCATCGGCATATGTATGCAACGGATACCAAACATCTCGGGCGGTGGATCCTCGGCCAATGAAACTAATGTTATCTGACGTTCATGTCTTTTCAACTTTAAAAGTGTTTCTGCCAATTCAGTAGAGGTAAGAGCAGTCAATACCATCAAGGTTGAGCCATACGGGACACGTGGAATTTCGCGAATCAGGTACTGTTCAAAAGGAGCTACAACAATTGGAGTGACTCCGGCAATTGCCTCTAATAAATGCGCCATTTGATTTGGAGAGCGTCCGGGGGGGATCCGAAAAGGTTGATCAGAATTAGATAGGCAGCCATTAGATATCATACCGACCCGATAGCCCATATCCATACCCCGACTCAATAATGTACCGGCAACAGATAGCAACCGTTCCAAGAGCGCAGGGTATACCCCCTCCCAATAGCGCTGAAATGTAGAGACATTTAGACACAGAACCATCACCTGGGCTGAGGTTGGCTGGAATATTTTCACCTGGAGTGTGTTTGTATGAGCTGTAGCTGGCCAGTGTATCCGTCTGAAGCTATCTTCAGGGTGATATTCCCGGACCCCCATTGGGCGGTTAGGATCCTCGAATAAACGGCGCCGGGATCGCTGGTCTCCAAATGGTTTTTCTGGAGGGAGATCTTTATCCTCAACCGGGTATAGTTCAGGAAATACAGTCAGCTTCTCAGATTGACCGATTGTATCGCTCTGATCAAACAAGCCAAACAAATCACCAGATGAAATTTCTACCGGACCAACCTTATACACTCCCCTCTCCCGGAAGGCCAGATTATACGAGCGGCGAGTACGTTCGAACCAACGCAAGCTCAGCACATGCGTTAAATAGCTCTCTCCCGCAATATGACTGGGAGCCAATACGCTTTCATCTTCTGGGGCAACGGCATCCGGCCAAGGATCTTGGATTCGCAACCAGGAAAGTGGAAGCAATTTCCGGTTTTCAATCTCGAGTTTGACAGGAAAAATTTCGCCCGGAAACGCACGCGTGTAAAGAAAGCGACGTTTATATATCACACCTTCCAATGAATATCTTTGCCACAGCGAAGCCAATATAAAGATTACCAGTAGAGCCACCGGTAATACCACCAGGTATGGGGAATGCATCACCAATCCCAAATAAAAAAGCACCGCTAACGGCAATAACCAACGGCGGATTCTCACGCTAGTCCTCCACTGGGACTGGTACTCCCCCAACGATATCGCTGATTAACTCCTCGATCTTGCGCCCTCGCAGCTGCGCCTGAGGAGAGATCATCAACCGGTGAGCTAAAACGTGAGGAGCCAAATGTTTAATATCATCGGGCAACACGAAATCCCGATCGTTAATCGCTGCCCAGGCTTGAGCTGCCTGGTAAAGAGCAAGAGTTGCCCGTGGACTGGCCCCTAATTCAATCTCGGAGTGTTCTCTGGTTGCCCTTGCGATTCTCACAATATACTCTCGCAATGGGTCAACAACTTTAACCTCGCCTCGCGCAGCCTGTAGTTGGAGCACTTCCTCAGGGTTGGTAACTGCTTCCAACTCAGGAAGTGGATCCTTAAGGCGGAAGCGTTCCAGGATAGTATTTTCTTCATCTTCCTGCGGATAACCAATCGTTATCCGCAGCAGGAATCGATCTATTTGAGCCTCTGGTAGGGGAAAAGTCCCCTCCAACTCTATGGGATTTTGGGTAGCCATCACTAAGAATGGACGCGGCAGATGGCGCGTCACGCCATCAACTGTAATCTGGCGTTCTTGCATGGCTTCCAACAATGCAGACTGAGTGCGTGGTGTCGCGCGATTGATCTCATCAGCCAACACAACCTGGCTGATGATCGGACCAGGCCGGAACTCGAAAGCCTGTTCCTTCTGATTGAACCAGCTCAATCCCGTCACATCAGATGGCAATAAATCAGGAGTAAATTGGATCCGGCGAAATGTACATCCCAGAGATACCGCCAGGGCACGCGCCAATGTTGTCTTTCCAATTCCAGGCACGTCTTCTAAGAGCAGATGGCCCTCGGTTAAAACCGCCACCAGGGTCAGATTGATGACATCATCTTTGCCGACGATCACTTTTTGGATATTTTCCCTTAAACGACTGGCTACTTCAGAGATCATGATCACCTCAAGATTGGGGAGTAATTAAACTTGATTATTGAATACCTAGACCGATAGAAATTAATATTAATTAAACGACAAGAATTAGCTTTCCACTGGATTTCAAAATATATTATCAGCTCACTTTGTTTACTTCAACACAAGATGAATCGTTCATAGTTATTACAACGTCTGTGAACCATTTCAACCGTGAACGACTGGGGAAAATCGATTCCTGAATTAGTGGTTACCGGTTCTCACCCGAATAAAATTGCCTCGCATAATTATTCCTCAACCAATTTAGAACCATCAATAGCAAGAACCCAAACCCCTTATTATCTGAGAAGACCTCATCCTCCCGATGGTATAATCGCCCCATGCCAACAATAGTGGCTCTTGATATAGAAACC
>JBEQLH010000214.1:0-5576 GCA_040326075.1 Anaerolineales bacterium | reverse complement strand
TGATTGTTCAATTAGCAACACTGATCAATCTGCTGCAAAATGAAATCATACCGATTGTCGAATCAACCAATGAAACAGCGAACACACTGCGAGGCACTGCAGTGTTCTTGAGCGATAATTTATCCGAACCAGTGATAAAACTTAATCAATATATGGCTGGATTGATGAAACTTACCGAACTAATTGGCATCACTCGTAGACGTTAATCAACCAACAAAAATATATTTATATAAAAAGGAGTAAACATAATGGCTGACAATAGTGGAGATTTGGGATCATTTCTGGCTGGTTTCGTGATTGGTGGACTGATCGGCGCAGGTGTAGCACTGCTGATGGCTCCTCAATCAGGTGAAGAAACTCGGGCATTGATCGCAGATAAGAGTATTGAACTGCGCGACCGCGCTTCAGAGACTGCTGGGGATGTGCAAACTAAGGCAAGTGATTATGCACAGCAAACTGCACAACGTTATGACGAGCAGGTTCAACGCATTCAAGCCGCTGTCGATGCAGGCAAAAAACCCCCGAAAAAGGGTGATGAACCCCCTGCGGAAGATGCACCCGCTGAGGCGTAACCTCAACCCTGATGAAAAAAAGAGGTCGGCAAAACCGACCTCTTTTTTTCATCCTATAAGTTTATAAATATTCGAGATCGTGGATCACATCCACCATCGATCTCAGCAAGTCCCCTGCCAGAACCGAGGTATCGGTGCCAAGGGATTTTGCAGCCTTAAGTCCGCTGTGAGCGTGAATCCAGCAACCACTGACTGCTGCCTCAAACGCTCCAACACCCTGGGCCCTCATCCCAACTATTATTCCGGCCAAAACATCACCGGTCCCAGCCCGGGCTAATGATGAGCTGGCAACAGGGATAATTGACATCCTACCTCCGGGCTCTGCAATCACCGTATTTGCTCCCTTTAACACCACAACATGTCCCCATTCTCTGGCATATCTCTCCGCAGTTTCAATCCGTTGTGATTGGATTTCATTAATTTCCAAACCAGTGAGGACAGCCATCTCTCCAGGATGGGGAGTTAACACAGTCAGTTTTGGTAGTTTCCTGTGCCAATCCGGGATACGTGCCAGAAGTTTTAGGCCATCAGCATCGATCACCAATGGTGGCAGCTCCCGTTTTTCACGGGTTTCACCTTGATTAGCCTCCTGGATAAATCCAATCCCGGTCCGCCTGTTGCGAGTTGGACTTGAGAACAGTTTATCCAGAAAATCTTCTGTCTCATTTTCTATCCCGAAGCCAGGACCAAGCAGCATCGTCGTGATTCGATCTAAATTCTCAAGAACCACTTCTGCCGCGTTACTCGCTATCACACCCATTTCATCTGGCAGTATGAGCCAGGTTCCTTCTGGGATGTGTCCTGCCAAGGCAGAATGCAGCGGTGCTGGAACAGCTAGTGTCACCAATCCGGCGCCTACGCGGTAAGCAGCCTTTCCAGCCAACAAAACCGCACCTGAATAATTGACTGACCCAGCCACGATCAATGCTGTGCCAAAAGTTCCCTTATGTGCATCCCGGTTTCGGGGGGGCATTGTTGCCCGCACCCAATTTGGGGTAGCCACTATCCGTTTTATCGCCCGCCAGGATTTCGATCTTTTATCCTCATAATCCAGACCAATACCAACCAGCATTAATTTACCAATAAGATCATTTGCTGGAAATTGGAGCAAACCACGCTTCACCGCGGCCATAGTTACCGTCAGGTCCGCTGCCAGACATTCAGGTGAGGCTTCTCCGCTGTCACAATCGACACCTGATGGGCAATCGACTGCCACCACCTTTGGTTTGTCCTCAAGTTGAAACAGAATATTCTTAGTAATTGCTAAGACATCGGCAACTCGACCCCTGACAGGTAATTTTATCCCTGTCCCAAGAATCCCATCCATCAAAACTGAATGTGCAAGAATGGCTGATTTTAATTTCTTTAAATCATCATCATCAGAAATTCTTATCACTTTCCCATTACTGGAAATCAAGCCTTCGATGAATGGATCGCCTTTCGGTCTCTTTCGGACAATATATGCAGTTGCCGGCCAACCAGATTCCGCGAGTTTTGTCAAAGCCACCAATGTGTCCCCGCCATTATTCCCAGACCCAACCAGACCCAGGATACCTCCGTCCTTTAAACCCTCAAATTCTGACCCCACTACCCCGGCGAGCCCATCACCCGCATTTTCCATCATCATGTCATATGTCAGGCCGTTCGCATCCGCTTCTTTTTCTACAGCCTGCATCTCAGCCACGCTAACTAATTTCACATCACCCTCCATTAATAACAATTAATAAATTAGGAATAATTGATCCACATTTTCTTAGCTATCCTTCAAATCCTTAATCGTCCATTCTAGGTTAAGGTCTTTTAGCTTTTCTGATTTAGGTTTTCCTGTCTTCTCGTCCCATTCCCTGATATTGTAATAGGCATTCAGCATGCTTGGGAAATCGGGTACAAATCCGCTTGGATCATCGTCATAGGCTACCGTAAGAGCTTTTGGTAATGTGTCACTTCCGCCAGTTAAACCCAAGCGATTATTGATCACTCGCTTCAGATTCCAACCTCTTTCCCCTGCAGATAACATTTCCTCGAAAGATATCTCGATTCCAGTTGATGCATTAATTAACTCATGTACTCTTTCTGGGGGTACATTGGCAAACAGGCACATCACCAGAGAATTGAAGATGGTGCGCCAATCCTGATGGCGTACAATGTTTATCACTTTCTCAGCTCCCCCGTGTGGTGAATGATAAACCATCCCCAGGGATGCATAAATTTGTCCTACTTCAACCAAGAAATAATCGGATTGGTTGTGACAGGCTCCACGTGGTGAGGTCGCATAACTCAAGGCCATGCCAGTTGCCCCCCGAGGATCATGATATGCAACTTCCAATCCATTCACTTGTACTGCCTCATCTTCAGCATTGAAATGACGAGCCAATCCTCGCGCTCCCAATGCCAGAAATGCCCCAAATCCCTCTTTTTCTGCTGTTTTATGGATCAGCTGCTCTACTACCTTGGCATCCCCCCATTCAAGCGCTAATCCATCAGAATCTGCTTGATTTATGACCCCTTTTTCATAGAGCCTCATCGCCAAACCAATTGTATTGCTCAAGCTAATCGTATCCATGCCAAAACGATCGCACAGTTCTCCGAAAATTGTAATGTACAACGGATTATCGATTAAAAGATTTGGTCCAAAACCTGCTAATGTCTCATATTCCGGACCTTTGCGCTTAGCCCCATCCCCAAGATTTACGACTCTCCCGCAGGCGATCACGCAGGCATGGCATGCGCTGATACCAGCCAGGATAGTGTTCTTGATATTCACCCCGGAGATATTTATATCGCCGTTAGACTTTCCCTTGCTGAAATATTGTTTTGGTAATAACTCTAGATAATCAAAATAATCAGCCACTCCGGCAGTTCCCAGATCACGCCCAATCTGAGACATTGGATCTTCCTTTAATTCTCGATTGGTTGCCGAACGCAATTGAGAGAATTGTTCTGGATCGCTGACTGGTACCACTCCTGAACCTTTAAGGGCAACAGCTTTGAGATTTTTGGAGCCCATCACTGCCCCCAGTCCGGTTCTCCCAGCCACCCTCCCATGATCGCTCAATATCAGAGAAAACGGTATCATTGCTTCCCCTGCTGGACCAATACAGGCAACCCTGGTCCCAGGGGTGTTTAACTCACCGAGAACTGCTTCCTGGGTCTGGTAGGTTTCCATTCCCCATAGATGTTTTGCAGGTAAGATATCCACTTCCCCATCTTGGATCCACATATAGACTGGTTCGGTCGATTTACCAGTAATCAACAATCCATCAAATCCGGTTTTTCGTAATTCTACTCCCCAAAAACCTCCACAATTTGATTCACCCCATAAATTTGTTGCTGGGGAACGACCACAGACAACGTACCTACCAACTGCGGGTCCAGCTGTTCCTGACAGAGGTCCATTAAGAAAAAGAAGCGGTGCCCGCGGGGAGAAGGGATCCAAATCCGGAGTTAGATAATCATAGAGAATTCGCGCTGCCAGTGAAGCGCCTCCCAGATAATCTCGCTCCCAACTTTCAGGTATTTCATATCGATCAATCGTTTTATTGGTCAAATCAATCGTAAGAATTGGCTGCATTTATTTTGTCCAGGTCCTTGCTCTCTTGGAGTAAAGTTGAAGTTTACCAGAATTCTGATAACTCGCTCAAATCTTATCCCGGGTTATAGGTATACTTTGTGTAATGAATTCCAATACACAATTCCTGATTCGACCAATCAATCCATCCGATCGTCCCTGGATCCTCAACCTTATTGAGAAGCGTTGGGGGACTAATCGGGTTGTGACCAGAGGAAAAATCCATGATATAGGGAAGCTCCCTGGATTCATTGCTCACAATTCAAGCGATCGCCTCGGTTTGTTGACCTATTTAATTTCAAATGGTGATATTGAGATTGTAACCCTGGACAGCCTGGTAGAAAACATTGGTGTAGGTACAGCTTTGATCTCGCAAGCCAGGTCTCTGGCCGAGCAAGCTGCCTGCCAGCGCATATGGCTGATCACCACAAACGATAATATGCCAGCTCTTCGCTTCTACCAGAAAAGAGGTTTTCGCCTCGTGGCAGTACATCAAAATGCTTTAGATTATTCTCGAACTTTGAAACCCGAAATACCCCTGATCGGATTGGATGGTATCCCCCTTCGTGATGAAATTGAACTTGAAATAATCCTTAATACCTGAATAGATCTGCACATTCAAGCCAATCCGGCAATGTTTTCACCAGTTGCGCCATAATCTCCTGGGCTGATTTTTCATACAAATTGAGATTACCGTATACCTCTCCTCCCAATTCTCCAACCAGGTCGGATACGCCTCTCAAGATTAAGCATGGAAGATTATTTCGATTCGCGACAAATGCAATTGACCCTGATTCCCAATCTCCGGCCACAGCACCGTAGCTCAATTTAAGTCTCCTGATATCATCCGGGAACAAATCTCGATCTCCTGAGACCAATGTCCCCTGAATTACCGGCTCGGGAAAAGGTTCATGCAGCCAGGAAAGGTCTAATTCTGTCGTGTAATATTTTATATGATCTTCTGGATCCCCCATTTGCTCGAAGATATCATAAACAACTGTCCGTTCAACCAGCACCAATGCGCCGCGAGCGATTTCACCTTCAAATCCTCCACAGGTGCCAATATTAATCAGCAGGCGCGGCTGCCACCGGTCAATTGCGTACTGGGCAGATGCTGCTGCTGATATCTTTCCCCACCCGCCCTGAAATAATATTACGCTTCTATCTCCACTGAAATTACTGGCAGCTAAATGGGAAAATTCTCCAAATGGAGACCTGCTCCGGTTCAATTCAGGTAACAGATTTTGAACTGCCCGCCATTCAATATCGGCAGAGACAATGACAACAACGTCTATATTTTCATCATTCAAAGGATAATTACTCCATCCAAAGTCCACCAGTATGCTCAAGCCAATCAGCTATTCGTTCAGCTGCCATTTGGATATCGATATCAGAAATATCCAGGTTGAGCACCGGTAGATTTGATTCAGCAACCA
>JBEQLH010000213.1:0-5578 GCA_040326075.1 Anaerolineales bacterium | reverse complement strand
CAGTTTTGATGGAGTAGAAGAAGCCACGCGGTCAGCCAGCCCCCAAAGGATTTTTGTTTCCCCTCGGGCGCGCAGGGCAGCAAATGAGAAGGGAGTAGACTTAACACAGGTTCCCGGTACAGGTCCCGGTGGTCGTGTCGTTGAGCAGGACGTATTGAGCTTCATCGTTTCGCGACCCAAGGTAACGCCGGTGGCCGCCAGAGCTGCGGAGGACCTGGGCGTAGACTTGGCCACTGTTAGCGGAACCGGTTTCAATGGGCGGATCATGAAAGAGGATGTAGTGGCTGTTACTGCCCAGTTCCCTGACCCTGCTCCTCTTGGGCTGGCAGAAACTCCCACTGCCGAAAGCGTACCTGTAACTGGTCTGCGGCGTATCATTGCCGAACGCATGGCGGCCAGCAACACGCAAACGGCCCCAGTGACCCTGGTCACCGAGGCCGATGCAACCGCATTTGTCGCAGCGCGTGAGCAGCTTAAGGCCACGGTCTCGGATGAGTGGGGCTTTGCACCTGGATACAATGACCTCCTTGGTCTCATCGTCTCCAGGGCACTGCGCGAGTTCCCCTACATGAACGCCCGCCTGAGTGCAGATGGAACAACTATCGAACGATTAACCTACGTCAACTTGGGGATGGCTGTCGATACTGAGCGGGGTTTGTTGGTGCCGGTCATCCGGGATGCTGATCAAAAGGGCTTGCGCGAATTCGGAACCGAGTTTCGCGCATTGGTGGAACTGGCGCGCGTGGGCAAATCACTGCCCGACGACTTGGCTGGTGGGACGTTCACGATTACCAATCTGGGCATGTTCGACATTGATGCCTTCACGCCCATCATCAACCTGCCAGAGGCAGCTATCCTGGGCGTGGGGCGCATCCAATCGAAAGCGGTTTTCAAGGATGGTGAGCTTGTGGAGCTGCAAATGTGGACGCTGAGCATGACCTTTGACCATCGCTTGGTAGATGGTGGACCAGCGGCGCGATTCTTACAGCGCATCAAACAATTGGTCGAGAATCCATATCTGTTATTGGGGTAGACTGTAAAGACAGGGAATAATAGGAGTAGCCTACGAGGGTTGGTCTCCTGAAGGTGCCGCTGCCGAAGTACAAGCAGATTTACAGGAGCAAGTAGATTTAGTGCACGCAAAACAATAACAACATAATAGATAAGAACAGCTTTGAGAAAGCTGTTTTTTCTGTCTTCTCCTTAAAGGGCTGGTGCGAATTCGCACCAGCCCGTCCTATTGTGGAATCCTTAAAGATTCACAAGTGGTTTTAAGAATATTTCCCCAAAATATCCCACCACGTTATGTCCCTCGCATTGATTGACCTCTTTTCAGCAACCACCCTACCAGAAAAATTACTTATTCTGCATATCAAACACCAAATTGCTTCAATCCTCAGGGGATCATTGTCCCGGAAAAATTCTGGAGTAAACACTCTACCAATAATAACTTTGACTTGTATTGTATATTTAAGTTTCACCTAAGCCAATAATATAGTAATCTGAATGGATTCGAACCCATAATCCTCTCTGGGTCTTGGGGATGTGTTTCAGGGCAACTTAGGTAATTCTTATGAGGTCCTTTATTCGTTATCGTTCATGAATTCAATTCAACGAATATGTCCCTTAGATTGGTATAAAGTTGGCTGTAGACATTATAGCGATTCCTATATATATCGGCATTTGCTTCATCGGGGTATGTATTGATTGTTGGTTCCAACCATGCGTTAATTTCCCCGAATTCAGAGAAATCTCCCACCCCTAATGCGGTCAGAAAAGCTGCACCAAGAGATGTCCCTTCACTAGACGGGCGCCATCGAATAGGAACACCTAATACATCAGCAAAAATTTGTCGCCACAAGGCACTACGTGCTCCGCCATTTATGGCGATAATTTCTTTAATTTGGCTTCCCATCTCAACGCTAACATCCATCATTTGTTGATAAGCGAAAGCAACACCCTCCAAAACAGCCCTGAAGAGATGACCTCGCTTATGCGTCGAAGACAAGCCGATAAACACGCCACGCGCTCTTGCATCCCAGACAGGGGTTCTTTCACCCATGAGATATGGAAGGAAGATAAGGCCTTCAGCTCCAGGTGGCATTTGTGCGGCTTCGCCTTCCAATGATGCCAATAAGTTAGGATCGTCAATGCCCAACATATCCCTAAACCACTGAACTGAACCACCTGCCAGAACACCACCAAGGCTGAGACTTTCACCAGTAAGATGAATGGTGTTAATCAATCGAGTATCATAAGATTTAGTCTTTGGAATCAATAGATTGCCCCCAGTTCCCAACATCATAGCTGCTTTCCCTTCATGGAATACACCAGCTCCTAAACAAGCACAGGCAAAATCACCTCCGCCACATACAACTGGTGTACCAACCGGTATCCCTGTCTTCGTTGATCCCAGCCTGGTCACTTCACCAATGATCTCCCAGGATTGCTTAACTTCAGGGAGCTTTTCAATATCCAAATTAATATCTTCAATCAGTTTTCTATCCCAATGGTGATTTTCAAGATTAAAACATGGGGCACATAACCCGGCCTGACCCGGGTCAACTGCGAAGCTATTTGTAAGATGGAACGTAATAAAGCTGTTAGCCTGGGATAATTTCCAGGTCTTGTCGTATAGATCTCGCTCATTATGGCGATACCAGGACCACTTAAGACCCCCAAAATAACCATCTAACCTGTTACCGTTAATATGCTCAGCTACCCCTTTATCAAGCTTGTTTTGTAATGCTGCAACCTGATCATCGGCTCGACGATCTAGCCAAAGTATAGCCGGACGTAAAGGGTTACCATTCAGGTCCATCGGTACGCAAGAGGGGGCTTGTCCGCTTATGCATACTCCCCTTAGTGATGAGTATCCAATTTCCTGACGAACAAGTTGACACAATTTTTGCGTTGCCATCCACCAGTCATTAGGATTTTGTTCAGCCCATCCAGCTTTTGGGAAGCTAACAGGATATGCCTCTCTCTTGCTAATTAGCAATTTTCCATTTCCATCATACATAGCGACTTTTACTGCTGAAGTCCCAACGTCGATAGCCAGAAAGGAGCTCATTGATTTACCTCGATTGTGTATTTATCCATTTCATGGAGAATTTAAGAACTTGCCCAGAGGAAAATTCATTCTCTCACTGCGATTAACAATTCCAAAATTAATGTTCCAACGCAGGGAATTCCCAGGTCGGATAATTTGCTTGGAATCCAAATTCGGAAATACCTGGCCAATACCATAGAGAATCAAAATGATTCTGATTGTATATAATATATCAATAATTCAATTAGTGATGCAGGCGAAACCAACGACAAGATATTGTCACCAGACTTCCATCCAGACGCGTCCCCATGTGGGCAAATCTTCTGTGCCCTGACAAGTGAGCAAATTGCCATCGTGGATGAGGGGTTCATCTCGATAATCAATACCGGCGGCAATGAGATCATCACGCATCTCTGCACTGCAGGTTACGCTCCGATCTGACAAAATGCCCGCCGAGAGCAGGATTTTAGAGCCCCGCTCAATAGCGACTATAGGTTTTTTGGCAGCATCCATTTCCTGGATCAACTTCTTCAATCCCGGATGTCCCCTGAGCATCCACGTCCCCAGTCCGCCAGGCACGATGAGGCCATCCAGATGCGATGCTCGCGCAGCCCGGAGTTTCTCTTCGTAGGGGAAGTCGTGCGAGTTCACGGCTCCTGTATCTTCCAGCGCTTTGTCCACCACAGCCGTATGTCCGCCATAGTCACCCCACTCCCAGGCAGGATTACCTAGCCGAACCGTGACCCCTTCCCGGCGGCCCAATAACAGAGCTGCACCCCCTTCCTCCTGAATGCGGTACTGGGGGTAAAAGACTTGCATATCGTTGGTGGCGTCATCAACCACGATGCCAAATGTTTTACCCTCCAGACGTTCACCATACCCGTCCGGGACAGGGCGATTCTCTACTTCGGCAAATGCCTCAAGTAACAGGAGGCTGAACTTTGGCAGGTCAAAGGGAAAGCGGCCGGTCACTAACGCGCCATCTCGAACAGCGCGAGCCTTGGGGTCATGTCTGGCGCCGGTATAGATTAGATCATCGACCATACTCCAGGCGGCCACAGCCTTCCGATCTTTGAGCAGTCCGGCCGAGATGAGAACCTGCTGGCCGTGGCAGATAGCCGCGCAGACTTTGCCCCGCTCGTAGAGTGCGCGAACAAAAGAAACTACCATAGGGTTCTGACGCAATTTTTCCGGGGCCAGGCCGCCGGGGATAACAACGCTATCAAAATCGTCAGCATCTACTTGGTCAATCGTTACATCGGCCTGAGTTATTCCGTGATTTTCGCCGATATATTCAAGCTGCCAGTTGCCCACAACCACCACTTCTGCCCCGGCTTCACGTAAGCGCAGGCGGCTGAAGTGGAACTCAATTTCATTGATGCCGCGTTCCAACAATACGGCAACACGTAATCCTTCTAATTGGGTAGACATCGCTTCTTCCTTTTTCGTAAAACCTTGTTGTTGTGCCTTGTTTGAACAACCAAACGATTGATAAGCAAATTTCTTAGTGCTTATTCTCACTCTTGATACATTATACTTTCTAATGATGTTTGACATGTGTGTTCCTCAATAAAAATCGATTTGTAGATCTTGCTATATGATCATCAATAATATGAAGGTGGTTTTTTGAAATCATTTCCATCTCTCGATTTTGTTATTATTTTAGATTTTCCTAATTAATTCTAATTTTGCATTTAACGATTCTGAAGTCGCACAAGATTTCAAAGACGACATGTGCTCCAGTTACGTCGATACCCACAATTGATATTTAACTCGCAATACAACAAACCTTGACAGCTCAACCAACGGATATCAGTGCACCAACAATTGCACCACCAACAATAACACCGCTATCAACAGATACACCTTCTCCTACAGTTATACCAACTGTTGAGCCAATATCTCTGCAAGACGTGGACCTAAATAAAGGCCTTCTTACGTTAGACGACATTGCATTTCTAGACTTATATGAACCAGAAGAATGGAAGTATTGCGGATCCGACAATGATTTGGAAGAATGGGGAATTGTTGATAAAGAATCTTATACTAAAAAGGTAGGAGCGCTGTTGCGGTATCCAGATTGTACCCTTACTATTAGTGCCAATCCTCCTAGTAGATTCGAAATTGATGAATATATCCTCCTAGCAGAAAATTCTCGTCAAGCTGCTCGTATTGCTGAAGGAATGCGAACAGTTCTTGAAAATATGATTGGAACTCTTTGTTGTGGATACACTTCAGATCTATTGTCTATTGGTGATAGTAGTATTTGGCTTATTAGAGGAAACACAGAGCGGGAATGGTCATATATATTGATAGTCCAGGAAGAAGCCATCATATTTATAGATATATTTGGGCACCAGAAGCTGGTACAGGATGATTTGCTTGATTTAGCAGATACCGCTGTAAAAAAGCTTCTTAGTTCCCCGTTACAGTGAACTGCTCTGTTATGAAATTTCTCCCCCGTGCGGTGAACACATGGTTATAAATGATGTTGGTCGACATCAAAAGTGAACATGGGGGGTCATT
>JBEQLH010000212.1:0-5599 GCA_040326075.1 Anaerolineales bacterium | reverse complement strand
AATCAGCCCTTCAGGCGATGGGACGCGCAGAAGTGTCTTCAAGGGTTGTGGGGGATATGGTAATCGCCGGATTAAAGGAGTTTGACCAGGTCGCTTATATCCGCTATGCCATTGTTTATCTCGGTTTAGATGATTTAAGATCGATTCGAGACGAAATAGATCACTTGCTTGAAAGCTAACCCATTTTTTGGTTTTCATCAACGTGCCTCAATAAGTATTGTCAAGTATTTATAATTGGTATGCCATCAGGAGGTATTATTCATGCTGCGAGAGGGAAAGGAAGAGGTTGGAAAACCAGAGAGATTGCCGACTCCACCACTACCAGAAAATCTGAATAAAGTTGACTTGACTGATAATGCCAGCCAGGTATTTACGCGGCGGTATATTCGCCGAGATGAAAATGGTCAGCCTGATGAAACTGTTGAAGAAACCTTTTGGAGAGTAGCCTACCATGTTGCTAAAGCCGAAGCAATTTGGGGAATGGATATTGAGTCTACTGCCAAATTGTTCTACGAGCTATTATCCACCAGGCGGTTTTTCCCGAATTCTCCAACCTTCACCGGGGCTGGTACTCCCCTGGGACAGCTGGCAGCTTGTTTTGTGCTCCCGGTATCTGATGACATGGGCAGGGAGTCAGCGGGGATTTTTCAAACCCTGCGTGATGCTGCATTAATCCAACAAACCGGGGGAGGGAATGGGTTTTCTTTCTCCCGTCTGCGACCAAAAGGGACATTGGTAAAAACTTCAGCTGGGCAGGCAACTGGTCCGGTTGGATTCTTACACGTTTATGACAAAGCTTTTGGAGAGATTGCCCAGGGAGGTACCAGGCGGGGTGCTAATATGGGTGTGTTGCGGGTGGATCATCCGGATATTGAGGATTTCATTTTATGCAAAACTAACGAAGATGCGATTACGAATTTTAATATCTCGGTCGGAATCACGGATTCTTTCATGGAGGCGGTGAGGGATGACCGTGAATGGGAATTGAAATTCCTTGATGTAGCATCCAAGAAGTACAAGAAATTCAATGGCACGATTGAGCAAGCCGAGCGAGAAGGAATCCCGGTGAAGGTCCACCAGCAAATTAGAGCACGCGATTTATTTGAAAAGATAGTTCGTCAGGCTCACCATAATGGAGAGCCTGGTGTGCTATTTCTTGATGCAGCCAACCGGTCTAATCCTGTTCCCCATCTCTACATGCTCGAGGCCACCAATCCATGTGGTGAGCAATGGTTAGGACCTTATGAAAATTGTTGTTTGGGTTCAGTGAATCTTGCCCAGCATTTTGGACAAAATGGTTCTGTAGATTGGGAAAGCTTACAAAGGAGTGTTGAGACCTCAACACGATTTCTTGATGATGTTGTGCAAGCAAACTCATATGTTCCTGCTGTTTCCCAACTCCAAGAAGCAGCTTTCCAAGCTCGCCGGATTGGCCTGGGTGTTATGGGTTTAGCTGATCTGATGTATCATGTGGGAGTTCGATATGGATCTGAAGAGGGGCAGGAATTTTCCGCCCAGGTAATGGAATTCGTTCGATATCATGCAATGCTGACCAGTATTGAACTGGCAAAGGAACGTGGTCCATTCGAAGCGATTGAAGGGTCGATCTACGACCCCACACATCTTAACTGGCAACCACCGACACCCTTATTCCCATACAAGCATGAGTGGGATCGTCCTGCACTCGATTGGCGTGAAGTGGTTGAGGGGATCGGCAAATATGGTATTCGAAATGCAGCTCAAACCACAGTAGCGCCAACGGGTACGATCGCTACTGTCGCCGGTTGTGAAGGGTATGGCTGCGAACCGGTGTTCGCCCTGGCTTATATTCGCCACGTTAACGACAACGGGAAGGATTTGCAGCTCCAATATGCAAGCCCGCTATTTGAAGGGGCACTCATCGAGGCTGGATTGGATGAAGAAACCAGGGCTTCATTATTCGTCCAGGTGATGGAAAAGGGCACTTGCCAGGGTATAACCCAATTGCCGGATGAAATCAGGGATGCATTTGTTGTATCACAAGATATTAATGCTGAAGAACATGTGCGCATGCAAGCTGCGATGCAGGCATTTGTCGACAACAGCCTCTCAAAAACGATCAATTTTCCTGAATCTGCCACTGAGGAAGATATTGCGAATGCATATTTGCTTGCCTGGGAATTGGGCTGCAAGGGGATCACTGTTTATGTGACGGGTTCCCGGCATAAAGTAGTGCTTGAAACACACTCGACTGCCAAAGAGAAGCTTGACCCTTCAAGTGAATTGACAAATAACGAATCCCTACAACAGAATATCTGGCAAGAGGCGAAAAAGCCGCGCCCACGTCGATTGCCGGGAAATACTATTTTCGTGGAAACGCCTTTAGGTAAGACGTTTGTTACAGTCAACGAGAATGGTGGTGGACAGCCCTTCGAAGTTTTTGTCAATACGGCGAAGGCAGGTTCAGAAACTGCAGCAGTATCGGAAGCGATCGGCCGTCTGATATCTTATGTATTAAGAATAGTTTCACCAATCTCTCCCCGCGAACGCCTGGTAGAAATCTGGCGCCAGTTGTCGGGTATTGGCGGTGGACGCCCGCTCGGGTTCGGACCCAATCGCGTCCGATCGCTACCGGATGGGGTCGCCCAGGCGATTGAGGAATACTTGAAGAATTCCACCACGAGTGAGCTGAAATTGGACAATGATGACAATGGTCACTTTCCTCTATCAGATCTCAATTCCGAACAGGCTCAAATTCAGATTGGAGATTTGTGTCCTGAATGTGGCGAAGCAGCTTTTGTTTATGAAGAGGGGTGCCGGAAGTGTTATGCATGCGCCTACAGCGAGTGTTAGAGTAAGGATACAAAATGACTAAACGTTTGATTGTAGTGGCTGGCAACATCGGGGCTGGGAAGACATCACTAACAGAACGATTGGGATCTCGCCTGGGGTGGGAAACTGCTTTTGAATCTGTTTCTGACAACCCTTATCTACCTGATTTCTATGCTGATATGTGCGCCTGGTCTTTTCATTTACAGATATTTTTCTTGGGTCACCGGTCGAACCAGTACCTTGATTTAGCCAGGTCTGAGCGATCAGCGATTCTCGATCGCAGCATCTACGAGGATGCTTATATCTTTGCCCGAGCGCTTCACCATCTTGGAAATCTCAATGAACGGGATTATCTGGCATACCGCAGAGTGTTTGACCTGCTTGTATCTACACTTCCGCCCCCAAATTTATTAATTAATTTAAAAGCCCCTATTGATGTTCTGATGGAGCGTATTCGTCGGCGAGGAAGAGATATCGAAACAGGGATCACCACTGATTATTTGACACTACTTGATTCATTTTATGATGACTGGATGGCCTCTTTTGATGTTTGCCCGGTTCTAACTATCCACACTGGTCAACTTGGGAGAGAGAGTCCACTGGATTTTGTCCACAATTCTCACCATCTGGATATTGTCGTTGAGAGAATTCAAGACAAATTAGCTGGTAAAGAGGATGTAGTATTTCCACCAGAATAGATAACTTGGCAATTCGTGGTAATATTGTTTGATACGCGTTTTAGCAGATTGCGCATAGTCCATCCTTTAAATAAACAAACGAATACACGAGTATGGTTACAAGCGAAAATTATTGGCATGGTAAAAAAGCTTTGATCACCGGGGGATCTAGCGGGATTGGTCTTGCTGTTGCACGTTCCCTTGCGGAACAAGGTGCTCATGTCTGGTTATTAGCGCGTGGAGAGGAGGGATTAAAGTCAGCGCTTGAATCTTTGAAATACCATGAAGTTCAACATTGCGGGACGATATCTGCAGATGTTTCTGATTGGGATCAGATCTCATCTGCAGTGGCTCAGGTTGAGTCGGAGATTGGGGTGCCTGATTTGGTGGTCAACGCGGCCGGTGTCGCCCACCCCGGATATTTCCAGGATCTTAGTGTAGAGATTTTCCATTGGATGATGGATGTCAATTACTACGGCACAGTTTATGTATGCAAAGCCGTTGTGCCGGGAATGGTGGCTCGTGGTTCAGGGCACATCGTCAATATCTCCTCCGGTGCGGCATTTATCGGACGGTATGGCTATACAGCTTACGGGGCTACCAAGTATGCCGTGCAAGGTTTCACGGATGTCCTACGGTCGGAAATGAAGCCTTTAGGTATTAACGTTTCAATCGTGTTCCCGCCGGATACGGACACACCTCAGTTGACTTATGAGAAAGAATACCAACCGCCCGAAACCAAAGCATTGGCAGGAATCGCAAGCCTCATATCGCCAACTTGGGAAGGTATGTCGACTCTCATGTCGCCCGAGGAGGTCGCAGACTCGATCATGCCCCAGGTTGAGCGGGGACGATATATGATACTGCCGGGATTTGAGATAAAATTATTGTATTGGTTGAGCAGAATTTTGGGTAGTGGAATTTATCCAATATTGGACTGGCTGATCGCCCGTGCACAGCGTGATAATCAACTCGGAGACTGAAATTATGGATATCTTCCAGAAATGTTCTGAATTTACGTACGCCAAGGAGGCCATAGAGGGAGGGTTCTATCCCTACTTCATTCCATTTTCCGAGAATGAAGGTACCGAGGTGGAGTACCAGGGTCGCCGTCTAATCATGTGCGGCTCGAATAACTACCTGGGTCTCACAACACACCCGAAGGTTCGTAAAGCTGCTCAGGATGCGATTGACCGCTACGGGACGAGTTGTACTGGATCCCGTTTCGTCAACGGTTCGCTGGACATTCATGAGCAGCTCGAGCGTGAGCTGGCAGATTTTGTCGGTAAAGAGGCTGCTTTGGTTTTTTCGACTGGTATGCAAGTGAACCTGGGAACCATCAGCGCCTTGGTGAGCCGAGGGGATGCAGTCATCCTCGATAAGTATGACCATGCCAGCATTGTTGATGGCGCACGATTGGGCTGGGGACAGACCAAACGCTTCCGCCATAACGATATGGCTGACCTTGAACGCGTTCTGGCAAGTATCCCGGAAGAGAAGGGGAAAATGGTGGTCGTTGATGGCTTGTACAGCATGGAAGGTGACATTGCTTTCCTGCCCGAGATTGTACCCCTTTGTAAGCGTTATGGTGCCCGTCTGATGGTGGACGATGCTCATTCGATTGGTGTTCTGGGGAATGGGCGGGGTACCGCGGCACACTTTGGTTTGACTGATGAAGTCGACCTGATTATGGGAACATTCAGCAAATCCTTAGCATCTATAGGTGGCTTTATCGCTGGGGAGGAAGATGTCATTCACTATATCAAGCACTTTGGGCGTGCTTTCATCTTCAGTGCCAGCATTTCACCTCCTAATGCCACTGCCGCGCGGGCTGCTTTACAGGTCATTGAGGAAGAGCAGGAACGTGTACAAAGGGTAAACGAGATCGGAGAAAGGATGCGCAAGAGCTATAAAGAGTTGGGTTTTGACATTGGAACTTCAGTAACACCGATAATTCCGATCATTATCGGCGATGACTTGCGAACAGCTATGGCATGGAAGTACCTTTTTGAGAATGGTGTCTATGTAAATTGTGTGGTTGAACCTGCTGTGCCACCTGGAAGACAGCTGCTCCGTACCAGTTATATGGCATCTCATACGGACGAGCAATT
>JBEQLH010000039.1:0-16128 GCA_040326075.1 Anaerolineales bacterium | reverse complement strand
TTTGCGCGCAAAGGCACATTCGGGTCTTGTTTTGAGATTAGCGAAATCATCAAGATTGTTTCTGAAGACACCAGTGAATATCTTACTGCCTGGTTGATTTCAATCGTAGGCGCAATTCTTGTCGGCATAATCATTGCGATTGCCACAGGCTTATTAGGTTGGATCCCCTGTATTGGTTGGATCATCGCCTGGTTGATTAGTGCGATAGGTAGCGCTTATATGTACGTAATCTTCAGCCACCTGTTCGGGCAGGTTTCGGCCGAAAAATCCCTAACCACATCAATACCAGAGATTGAAGAGTAGTAGCTTTTTTTCTTCAAACTCATTATCCAAAATATCCGCCGATTGGCGGATATTTTTTTATGGATTACTGGCGGGACTTGGCGGTGGAGTCCAAAATGGATCAATCGGTGTTGGAGATGGGGTCGCTGTATCCTGCAGAGTTGGTGTGACCGTGGGAGTCGGCGTGATGGTAGGCGTCTTCGTGGCAGTTGGCGTTAGGGTAAAGGTTGGCGTTGGGGTGAATGTCGGTGTTGGCGTATAAGTTGGGGTAGGTGTGTTGGTCGGTGTTGGAGTCGGTGTCGGAGTTGGCACTTGTAAGTTCAAACCAATTTTAATTTCTGCGTAGGTCTCATGAATGCTTCTCAGGATTAACCGAAGGACAATCTCTCCTGCCGGTAGATCTTCGAGGTCCCATTCATATAGCTTGGCTGACTCATTGATTGGATTTCCATCTTTTTTCAGTAATTCCCACTTTACTGGATTGTTTCCTAACCCATACTCTAATCGATAAGAATCAAAATCCGCTGTCGCACCAGCCTGACCAAATATCTCCAATGGCGAACTGGTAATCCGATCTCCATCTCTTGGAGAAGTGAACTGTAGCAATGGCCGCGGATCCCCTGATATACATTTGCGATTTGGCACGAAAAAGAGTGGATCAGAAAAACCATTTTGATCCGCCCATGCCTTCCCTGCCGGGTCCTTCCTCAACCAACGGATCGCCCAGGGATCTTCGACATTTACTGCCAGCTTTTCATCTGTAAATTCATCACAGGCTGCGGATGCTTCCAACCCGGTCCACGTATCTACTTCTACCTTCTTCCATAAATCTTCATTCTTAGGCATTGGTGGTTGGTCAGCAGCAAACAGCTCACTTCTTTGGGAAGGGCATTTATTCGATGGTTCTGTCCCAGAAACTGTACAGATTACCCTTTCAACGATTCCGCCCGGTCTGAAAAATGGTGCTGGGCTGCCCCCAGTTACTCGATCACCAGATTCTTTCATGAATTCAGCCCATATTGGTGCTGCGCCAGTTAAACCGCTGATATTTTGCATCGGTGAGTAGTCCGCATTTCCCACCCAAACTCCAACCGCCAATTCTGGGATATAACCCATTGTCCAATTGTCGCGAAAATCATTGGTCGTGCCAGTTTTTGAGGCTGTTTGAAAAGGCAAATTCAGGACAGAATTAGGTCCAAATGCTGGAGTCCGAGCTTCATTATCAGATAGAATGGATGAGATCAAATATGCATGTTCTGGTCTGATTACCTGTTCCCCGCTGGGAGGGTTATATTGATAGACAACATTATTATTAAAATCAACGATCTGCGTGATCGCTACTGGTGGTATACGTCTGCCTCCATTAGCAATTGTTCCATACACACTGGTGAGATCAAGCAAGGTAACCTCTCCTCCACCTAAAGTCAAGGACAATCCATAATCATCACGGTTTAAGGTGGTAATACCCAATCGCCTGGCGAACGAGATCATCCCATCTTCAACCTGTGTATCCGGATTATCATAAATACCCACAAAGTCCAGCGTTTTCACCGCTGGGACATTGTATGAGTTCGCCAGGGCAGAACGCACAGTCACTGGTCCATGGAAACGATCATCATAATTAATCGGTTTGTAAGGTGGGCGCGTGTCATTCGGATCACCGGATGGTGGAAATTCAGAGGGCACATCCCAAATTAGTGTTCCAGGTGTCCAACCTTTCTCAAATGCTGCAATGTAAGTAAGTGGTTTGATGGATGAACCTGGTTGGCGAGGACTGACAGCCATGTTCACCTGGCCATCGATCTCCTCATTATAGAAATCTGCCGAACCCACCATAGCAAGAATCTCACCTGTGTTTGGTCGGATGGCCATTAATGCACCACTGTTCGCATTTCGATCTGCTAATTCGTTAACTTGCTTGGCTACAACTTGTTCAGCGAGTTCTTGTAATGCCGGATCAAGGGTTGTATAGACAGAGAAACCAGAACGGTATATCGTTTGTGCATCAAATTGGGTCTCGAGCAGAGATCGGATGTAATTAACCCAATGAGGATAACGAATTTCTATATCTGGTGATTTGAACTGATATCCTCCCATCTCATCTGTGGCATTGGCAACAACAAGCGCATCCACACACACTCTCTGTGGGCTGTTGCTGACATAAATGCATCCTTGCTCCTGGCTGGCTTCATACATCAAGAATAGAACTTGTTCTAATCGGTTCAACGTGACATCCCGATTCGTGTACACATCATAGACAGAAGGAGCCTGGATCAATCCGGCTAAGAAAGCTGCCTGTGATAAGGTTAGTTTGTCCACTGAAGTCCGAAAATACGTTTGGGCGGCAGCTTCTACACCATAGGCCAGGTTCCCAAAGTATATATCGTTGATATAGAGCTCCAATATCTCGTCTTTCGTATACCGGCGGGTGATCTCAGCTGCCAAAATGGCTTCTCGTACTTTCCGCATATAAGTAATTTCAGAACGTTCTTCTGGGGAAAACAGGAGCATTCTGGCTAATTGCTGTGTAATTGTGGAGGCGCCTGAAATGGTTTCACCGCCTTGATAGTTCTGTAAAAAAGCCCTGCCAATTGCAGTCACGTCAAACCCAGGATGGCTGTAAAACCCCTTATCTTCTGTTGCAACAATTGCTGCCACGAGGTATGGAGAGATATTATCCATACTGACATATGAACGCCTTCCTGCAGTCGGGTCCAGGATCTCATACAGAACATTGCCATTGCGATCCAGGATGCGCGTAGTTTCGAATTGAGATGCCTTCTGGCGAAGGTCATCAACCGGGGGTAAAGTTGCGGCAATGCGATAATATTGGAACAAGAGAAACGATGTTCCAATTATTCCAAGAATTACCATCAAGAATAATCCGGCAATCGAGACCCGGAGTAAACAACCCGCGCTGCGTTCCCAGTTCAACGATCCCCCGTTAGATGGAGGGGCTGCAGCTCGACTGGCTTGTGAATTGCCAGATTGAGGATGGAAAGTACCTGTACTGCGGGTATTCAATGATGCCGCACCATATGCTGCGGCAGTGACCTTGGTAGCTCCCTGATCAGAAACATTTAGTTGGCCCGGCAGCGGATCATTATTTCCAAGATCACCGGGAGCTGTTCCATCAGTTTTCGTTCGAGATGTAAGTTTTGGATCGGGGGATAATATTACTGGTTGGGTATCACCCAAAATAGTTTCGTTTTCTTGAGAAGGTTCTGAAACATTTGGGGCTGGTGCGGATAACTGTTCCTCATCAGGGTTATACCAACCACTTGCCGTAAAAGATGAGTATAAATCCGTTGACTCCGGGTGATCAGGAGATGCTTTAGATTTACTTATTCTAGCTTCTTCTTCTTGCTGATTTTCATCCTTAATATTCTGTGGTTCATCAGCCTCACTTCCAGGTTGCGATTCTTCATCGTCTATAGAATCTGCAGACTCATCACTCAATGGTTCAACGATCGTGTTTTGAATTTCCTCGCTGACAGCTGATGAAGATTCATCATCTGCATGATTATGATCAGCTTCCGGAGTTTCAGGCACATTCCCACCTTCTCCATTCGAATTGGAGGTACCCTCTTCTTCGTGCTCAAAATCATCTTCTGATGGTAAACTCTTTCCCGGTTCAGACATTGATTTACTCTGGCTTTGATGCCACCAATACTTTCCAAATACCTTTCATGACATTATCGTCATTCTGGTTCCTTAATCTAAGTTCAATATTTACAGCGCCCCCTCCCATTCTGCGAAGTTCCTTGGTCTCGAGTACTGATAAGGAAACTCGAACTGTGTCTCCAATAAAAATTGGTTTGATAAATTTCCATTCGCTTATTTCACGGAATGCAATAACCGTGCCTTCAAGCACTCCAGTTCTAACCGCCAATCCGGATGCAATAGAAAGTCCAAGCAATCCATGCGCTACTCTTTGCCCAACTGGTGTTGCCTTACTGAACTCAACATCAGTATGGATTTGAGTGTAGTCACCTGATAAACCTGCAAAATTCACGATGTCACTTTCTGTAACTGTTCTTCCCGGGCTTACGAAATTCATCCCAACTTCAAATTCTTCAAAATATTTCCCTCTAATCATTGGTTCTTTTTCACTCATCTCGCCTCCAAGTGCAGAATTATTTCAGGTCAATCCAAATAATCAAAGGTACAACATCATTATCTATTCAAGTCAAATACCATATTTGATGCCGTAATAAGGAATCTTCTCACTCAAACTACGATAATAATTCTCCCAATAAATCTTAAATTTTGGTTAAGTAGGAAAAATTATAACATGCACAAAATTCTCACAATTTTCTCTTAATTAACTTTAACCCAATCGAATATGGTTACACTATGATAGAATGAAATGATCGATTTTATCAATACAGAGACGAGAAAATGCCGATCTTGGTTCCCATAACCAACTGCAGGATGAATGCGGATTAGGCAGATCTAAATCGTCTCTCAATTATGAATATGTCCCTTTGCTGCGACCCCAAATGGACTTCAAATTCTTAATTGTGTCCGACTAATGCAAAACAGAAGAATTGATCTGCATTAGTCAAACTTGAAACGTAATTATATAATCATCAATATCTCTTTGTGGGACTCGATAATAAAATGGAACAATCGGGCAAGACTGTAGTCGCTGCTGCTCTTGGAGAATGTGTCCACGTGGCTGGAATAATCAATTTTCTTCGTTTGGCAGAACAAACAGGTTGGAGGACCATTTTCTTAGGTCCATCAATACCAATCGATGAAGTTATCGATGTTGCAAAGAGAGAAAATGCTGATCTGGTCGCAGTCTCATATCGATTGACTCCTGAAACAGGAGAACGATTGCTAGGTCAATTTGCAGAATCCGCAGATGAACTAAAAAACCAGGGAGTCCGGTTTGCATTTGGGGGTACGCCACCAATCGCAGCCAGAGCTCAGGCGCTTGGATTCTTCGAACAAACCTTCGAAGGAGGGGAACCTGCTGAGTTAGTATTAGCTTACTTGAAAGGTCATCCCTATTCGACCAAAGATGAAACTGATTTCCCACAAACTGCAATAGAAAGGATCAAATGGAAATCCCCTTACCCAATCCTTCGTCACCATTTCGGTCTTCCATCGATTGAAGAGACACGTTTGGGGATCGCTGACATCGCAGCAGCAAAAGCACTAGATGTTATCTCCTTAGGTATTGATCAGGACGCTCAGGAGAATTTTTACCACCCTGAAAAGCAAGATCCACGTCGCCGCGGTGCTGGCGGCGTTCCCGTTCGATCGATGGAAAACTATCGAGAGTTATATGCCTCCAGTCGCCGAGGTAATTACCCCTTATTGCGAACTTATTCAGGGACGGATGATTTTATTCAACTCGCCGAAATGTACGTCGACACCATCCGCAATGCCTGGTGTGCAATTCCTTTATTCTGGTTTAATCAGATGGATGGTCGGGGACCATGGGATTTAACTGGCTCTATTCGTGAACACCAAAAGCTGATGAAATGGTACGGAGAACGAAATATTCCAGTTGAATTAAATGAACCACATCATTGGGGAATGCGGGATGCCCCGGATGTGATCTTTGTTGTCGCTGCGTACCTTTCTGCATACAATGCAAAAGCATATGGTGTAAAAGATTACATAGCCCAATTGATGTTCAACAGTCCACCTGGCTTGAATGATGCCATGGACTTGGCAAAAATGCTCGCCATTCTTGAAATGATTACACCACTAGCTGACAAGAATTTCCGGATCTGGCGCCAAACCAGGACAGGTCTCCTCAGTTACCCCTTGGATATTGAAGCTGCACGTGCTCATTTGGTTGCCAGTATTTACTTGCAAATGGCGATCCAACCACACATCGTTCACATTGTAGCTCATACGGAAGCTGACCACGCTGCCACTGCTGAAGACATTATTGAAGCAAGTAAGTTAGCCAGACGCGCCATCGATAACGCCCTTGCTGGACAACCTGATATGCGGTTTGATCCGAAAGTGATCCAACGCTGTAAACAGCTGGTGGCAGAGGCAAAATTCACCATCCAAGCTATCCAAAACCTGGCAGATCCTCTCACAACTGATCCATTAATAGATCCAGAAATTCTCTCCAGGGCGGTTTCCTTTGGAATTCTGGATGCACCCCACTTGAGGAATAACCCATTTGCCCAGGGAAAGATATGCACCAGGATTCTTAATGGAGCTTGCATAGCAATTGATGGTACAGGTCAATCGATATCAGAAGAACAACGGTTAAGCGAACTTTATTCAAACCTGAATGGGCTTGATGGTAACGAAGAATAGCTAAAGGGGTTTGAAAACTACATTCTCTAAGGAGGAAACATGAGCAATTCGACACGTTTTTCAGTGATCGGAGCTGGACATGGTGGTAAGGCAATGGCAGCTCATCTAGCGCTGAAGGGATTTCAAACGAATATTTACAACCGCACACCGGACCATATCTCCGCCATAAATGCGCGCGGTGGGATTGAGTTAGAAAGCTATGAAGGCGGTCCACATGGGTTTGGAGAATTACACCTTGTCACTTCAGATATAAAGGAAGCAATCGAAGAAGCAGACATGATAATGGTTGTCGTTCCATCATCTGCCCATGCTGATGTAGCCCGTGAAGCAGCACCATATTTACGAGATGGGCAAATAGTTGTGCTGCACCCTGGACGAACATGTGGGGCACTAGAGTTTTCCAAAGTTATTCGTGATGCAGGGTGTAAAGCTGATGTAACTGTAGCTGAAGCTGAAACATTCATCTATGCTAGTCGTTCGGATGGTCCTGCTCAGGCGCGCATTTTTCGCATAAAGGATGCAGTACCGCTGGCTTCAATACCAGCAAACCGCACCGCTCAGGTGCTCGATGTCATTAATGATGCGTATCCTCAATTCATTGATGGCATTAATGTTTTGCATACCGGTCTGAACAATATGGGGGCAATTTTCCACCCCGCATTAACTTTATTAAACGCTGGATGGATCGAATCCACCCATGGAGATTTTCAATTCTACATTGACGGTGTTACTCCTTCTGTAGCCCGCCTGCTCGAAGTATTGGATCGGGAACGGGTGACTGTCGCTTCAGCCTTAGGAATTCGTGCCCGAACAGCCATGGATTGGCTTCAAATGGCTTATACAACCACTGGGGTGGATCTACATGAAGCAATCCATAATCAACCAGGATATTATGGCATCAAAGCCCCTATGACATTAAACCATCGCTATATATTCGAAGATGTACCAATGAGCCTGGTGCCGATCGCATCCATGGCGCAGCGCTATGGAGTCTCTGTCCGTGGCATGGAGAGCATCATTCGCATGGCCTGTATCATCCACAGTACAGATTATTGGCGACGCGGTCGAACTCTTCAAAAATTAGGTATCGATAATCTAAGCGTTACAGAATTCACAAGCTATGCAACCGAGGGTCACCGCGAGTATTAGTTCTTTTATGCGAGAAATCATGCTCAGTGCAGTTGACCCTTTACGTCTGACACTTGCAGCTGATGCGCGTCTGTCACTCACAGATTACACCAATGACCAGATTTGGGAACTCACCCTCAACGGTGGTGAACCTCCAGCCATAGCTCTTCAGACCACCTATGGACTTCGCGCTACGCAGATGCGTTTATTTCCACGTTTCGTTGAAGCCCATGCAAGTATTACTGATCCAAGGGAATTTCCCAAACCCCCCACAATCCGTAGCTTCTATCCAAATTATTTAGAAATAACCTATAACCCTCTCGACAAATTGGAAGTTAGCGGAGAGTATTGGACTCCGCAATCTAACGTAATCGCAGGACGAACAAGAATCACGAACACAAGTTCACAAAATATGCAGTTTCATTTCGAATGGGTTGCTCTGTTGAAGCCATTACAAGGGGACAAGCGAATGGCGCCTCAAGAGATAGAATCTGTCCCTGTTCTTGTTGGGATGACTGCCGACCTCTCACCTGTCGTGTTTATCACAGGTGGGGCACATGCAATCAACAGTCCTTATCCAGCCCTTGTCCATGGATTAGACCTGCCTCCTGGTAGATCAAGACAATTTATCTGGTGCCAGGTGGCACTTAGCACACCTGAAGAATCATTCTCCCTGGCAAGAGAAATTGCCGCCAGTAATTGGGATGCTGAACTTGCCCGTATACAACTCCAGAATTCAGGCCAGATAGAAATTTACACTGGAAATCCAGATTGGGATAACGCGTTTGCCTTATCCCAAAAATCAGTTTTCAGCTTATTTATCGGAAAAACCACAAATTTCCGACACACATCTTTTGTTACTACGCGCAACCCGGATGATGGCTATTCATATAGAGGTGACGGCAGTGACTACGGATCACAATGGAATGGTCAGACTCCAATAGATTCCTATTACTTGTCCAGCCTATTATTACCTTCATCACCGGACCTCGCGGCAGGATTATTGTATAACTTCTTGAATTCTCATAACGAAGATGGTGAAATTGATTGGAAACCAGGCCCCGGGGGACAATTGAGCAATCGTTTGGCAACCCCTTTATTAGCAAGCATTGCCTGGCGGATTTATCAAATTAATGAGGATAAAGATTTCCTTCAGGAAGTATTCCCCCAATTGTTAGATTTCCTCTATACATGGTTTATCCCCCGACATGACCGGGATGAAGATGGTATTCCCGAGTGGGATCACCCCATCCAGGCTGGCTTTGAAGACCATCCCATATTTGCGCGCTGGCATCCATGGGCTCAGGGCGTTGATATTACAACAGCTGAAAGCCCCTCATTGTGCGCTTTCTTATATCAAGAGTGCCAGGTATTAATCCGAATTGCGAATATACTAAATCGGACCGAATCTGTTCCGGTATTAGAAGAACATGCAGAGAATCTACGTTCAGCAGTTGAAGATTCTTGGAATGAGCAGTTGAACAGTTATACATATTGGGATCGTGATAGTCATGTCCCTACAAATCAGGTGGTGCTCGGGGAAATCACTGGATCAGGAGCTATTCAAATAAACTCTGATTTCACCCATCCGCTGCGCCTGGTTATTCGTATTAAAACTGGGCAGGAAACTACCCGCAAACCTCAAATAAGTATTCATGGAACCAACCCCTCTGGTCATCACCGGATCGAACAAATCAATGCTGATCGGATATTATGGTTTCCTGGTTGGGGTACGACCTCCAGCCAACAGACCTACAAGTCACTCGAACATGTGGATATTCAAGGTCTCGAAAACGATGACTCAGCAGTAATATCCAGTGCAGGCTTTTCCAACCAAGATATAACGACCTTGCTGCCAATTTGGGCAAAAATCCCATCAACTGAACGGGTGAATTCTCTGGTTGAAAATACCATAATTGATTCAAAACGTTATTGGCGGGAATATGGTTTGCCTGCCTGTCCAGATTCGGATCAATACTCAGAAAATTCTGTTTGCCAGGCCGTATATCTTCCCTGGTGCGTTCTGATAGGTGAAGGATTAATCTCATACGGATACCGCAAAGAAGCTGGAGAACTCGTCACTCGCATCATGGAAGTCATTACAGCTTCCCTTAAACGTGATGGATGTTTCCGCCAATACTATAATTCTGAAACAGGACAAGGTTTCGGGGACTTAAACGGACTTTGGGGGTTAGCCCCAGTAGGATTATTCTTAGAAACACTTGGAGTTCAGTTGAAATCTCCCTGGAAAGTAAAGCTATCAGGAAATAATCCTTTCCCCTGGCCGGTTACGGTAAAATATCGAGGCATGACAATATTACGCAGTCTCAATAAAACACAGGTTGTATTCCCTGACGGTCAGACAATCTCCGTTGACGACCCGGAACCTCGACTTGTTAGCATGGAGTAACATGCACCCACGATCTCCCCACCTTCTCTTCCTCTTTGTTCTGATGCTTTCCCTGAGCTGGTTATTAACAGCTTGTGATGCATCTGATCTTGATTTTATCACTCAAGAATCACAAAGCACAACAGCACAACCTGAGACCAGTGGAAGCAGTGATCAAATTGTGGATGGGGAGGGTAATTTTGTTGAGGGTGAAGAATCGATAATTCTCATCGAAGAAATTGTTATCGCCTTATTATTCATCGCTACATTGGTCGGTATCGCAGCTCGTCGTTTTCGCGTCCCATACACACTTGGATTGGTCGTCATAGGTTTACTAATAACCTTGTTGCCACAGGTTGATATTGCGATCCCACCAACACTAATTTTCGCTCTTTTAGTTCCGCCGCTTGTTTTTGAGGGTGCATTTCACCTGAATTTTCCCGATTTACGTCGTGATCTGGTCGTGATATTAACATTTGCCATACCGGGCGTGATCCTGACTATGGCGATAGTTGGCGCGTTTGTTAGTTGGGGTACTGGCATCCCTATCCTATACACATTGGTATTTGGAGCCATTGTTGCTGCAATCGATCCTGTTGCAGTAATCGCCCTATTCCGCACCTTTGGAGTCCCCAAACGACTGCAGGTTCTCCTTGAGGGAGAGAGTTTGCTTAATGATGGTACTTCTATTGTCTTATTCGGTTTGGTAATTACAATCGCTGTCACCGGCAGCGAATTTAATTTACTAACCAGCGTAATAGATTTCATCAGGATCGCAGGAGGGGGCATAATCATTGGGTTAAGCCTGGGATTTATCATATCCCAAATCATCAACCGGATCGATGATTACTTGATTGAAACCGCTCTTACCACCATCTTAGCATATGGTTCCTTCCTGATTGCCGAAGAAATGTTCCACGTCAGTGGTGTCCTGGCTGTCGTGGGTGCTGGTTTAGTCGCAGGAAATGTCGGTCCAGCAGGGATGTCACCTACCACCCGGATCGTATTATTCAACTTCTGGGAATTTGCTGCATTCATCGCTAATTCATTTATCTTTCTCTTAATTGGGTTGCAGATAGAACTTTCGTCACTATTTGAATCATGGCAGGTGATTGGTATTGCGATCATCGCAGTTCTGATCGCTCGGGCTGTTACCATTTATGGGTTAGCCTGGGTAGGACGTGATATTCCATTTCGTTGGCAGCATGTGCTTAACTGGGGAGGCTTGCGTGGCGCGATCTCTCTCGCCTTGGCATTAAGCCTTCCCCTGGCTTTAGGTGAAGCGCGCAACCAGCTGCAGGTAATGACCTTTGGAGTAGTTATCTTCACCCTCCTGGTGCAGGGTCTTACTGTCGGACCACTTGTCCGTCGACTGGGAATTTCTGAACGAAGTGCAGTAAAGGAAGAATACGAGCGTCGCCATGCGCGATCAGTCGCAACTCAATCCGCATTCGAGCATTTGGAAAATATGCGCCAAAATGGATTGATATCTGAACACACCTGGCAAACTATCTCGCCGTTACTGGAGCAATACAATCAGGTATTGATCGACGCGACCAAAGAAGTGCTCACAGACCATCCGGAGTTAGAAGCAGAGGAAATGAAAATAGCCAGGCGGGAATCCCTCCAGGCTCAACGCAGCACCCTCAGTACATTAGTAAAGGATGGAATCATCAGCGACGAAACCTACATGCTCCTGGTTTCTGAGGTAGATGCTGCTATTGCATCCGATATTACCAGCTGGCCTGAATTAATTCGAGAACAGTCCAGTATCCATCCACCCGTTACTCGACTGCTGACTGCTGTTGTACAGGAACAAGATTTAGAGAATTCACTCAGTGCTTTGACTAAGCTTGGTTTTTCTGTCACTCACCTCCCAAGCACTGGAGGATTTTTAGGACGTCGCAGCCGAACATTACTCATCGGTTTATCCGAAGGTCAAGAGAGTGCTGCAGTAAATGCTCTCAGCAATAGTTGCAAAAAACGGGTTGAATATTTGTCTACCCCTCTTGAAGCGGGACCAATGCCTTTCCCCAACCCAATCCCTGTAGACGTCGGCGGGGCAACGATTTTTGTCTTTGAAGTTGAAAGATATGAAGAGTTTTAATAGCGCCAATTGTAAAACCTGGCAATGAATTCAAGATAGTTTCTCTTCGATTAAATATCCAGAAACTATACCTGGTGGAATATTGGATCTGTGATTTATTAGATCTCCTGCTCTCGACCAGAATTTGACCCCCAACTTTTTAAATTTTTAAGAAACAAGACCACAGACGGAATGCTTGTCAATGGAATCATGTTCTACCATAATTAAATGGATTCTCTCGAAATTTTGAACGATTATTGATTGAAATGCAAAAATAACAACTTCTCCATCACTCATTCCCTTCCTTGACGACCTGGATAAAAATCTCATCCAATGTAGGTAATGCAATCTCAAATTTCTCGATGGCAATATCATGTGCCACCAGCGTGCTCAATACATCCTGAGGAGTTGATCCCTCCATCAAAATCAGCTTTGTGGCGCTATTATGTTGGACCATTGACTGCACATGTGGTAAAGCAGGGATACCATCTTGAGAACGAACCATAACTGCATGACCCGCATACTCCTGACGGATTGCATCCAGATTCCCATAGAGGACATTCTCCCCCTCGTCGATCAATAATATTCGGTCACTTAATTCTTCAACCTGGTGCATCTGGTGTGTTGACATAATAATCGTCACACCCTGATCATGAAGTTCTCTCATTAAATCTTTTACCAGTTGGGTATTAATCGGGTCAAGAGAAGTAAACGGTTCATCAATTATGATTACTTGGGGATGATGCAAAATCGCGGCGATGATTTGCGCCTTTTGCTGCATACCCTTGCTCAATTCCTTGACTTTCTTATTTTTATGAGGCAGCAGGTCAAACCTTTCAAGGTAATCTTGTAGCCGTTTGCTTGCTTCCCCCGCAGATAATCCTTTCAGCGTGGCCAGGTAAACCAGACATCGCTCAAGTGTAATATCCTGGTACAATCCGCGCTCTTCAGGCATGTAACCAATCAGGTCCTTCTTTTCCTCACTCATTGCCCCCCCCAGGACAGAGACTGTGCCGCTATCCGGTTTGAATATATCCAGCATGACCCGGATCGTGGTCGTTTTTCCCGCTCCATTTGGTCCGAGGAGTCCAAAGATCTCACCTTTTTCGACCTCAAAAGATACATCACGTACAGCTTGAACATTTCCGAACGATTTAGCGATATGCGATACCTCTACCCGATTCATTTATAACTCCTTCTTCGTGAAAGCATGAGTATTCGATCTTCTCTGTCTATCGCCACTCAATAAAATCTTACATTAATTGATCAAATTAATCACCAGTACGAGTCAATTAGAACGAAACAGTGTACTTATATAGCGTTTGGCTGAAAATGGCTGCCCAGATAGAAGTACCTGAGCATGAAACATTCGGGTAACGGCTCGAATGGTCAAGACAGCAAATAGCAAGGTTAATCCTGCAGCCAAGAATGGCTGCCATAATGGTACCCCACCTACCGTCAACCGCGTTATCATCATGACTGGAGCAGAAAGTGGGAATATACTCAGTACAACTGCCAATGGCGAATGGGGTCTCATAGCCAACAACGTTGATAAGGCATAACTGATCAACAACGGCATCGATACTATAAAATATACAGAGGTGTATTGGGACAACTTCGGTGTTAGTGCACCTGCTCCAGCCATCATACTCGCATATACTGCGTAACCAAGCAGGAAGAAAACCAATCCCCAGACTAATAATGAGATCGGTAATTCAAAACCGGTTGGAATATTCAAACTGGTACCACCAATTTTAAATATGAGAAATACTGCACCAAACCATGCCAAAACCTGGAAGAAACCTAAAATACAATAACTGATCACCTTTCCATTCAATAATTGGCTGGGAGAGGCTGAGAGAAGTAATATTTCCATTACCCGTGAATCCTTCTCACTGCTCACCAATCTAAGCAGGTAACTTCCTCCGGACATGATAGATATATAAATTATCACCATAATTCCGATAGGTAATAATTCAATTAATGCATTAGATTCACAACCATAACCTGGCGCTAAGCATTCCTCTGATGAACCATCATTTGCGGAATTAACTTTAGAAAGATCGTGTTCATTGAAATTTGCTGGATGCCAGATATTTGACGCCATCTCCATATCACCACCCAACATATTTACGTACAATGTCCAACGCATGACCCAATCCTGACCACCTTCTGCGATCGGGTTAACATCCGGGTGAATATACAGTATCTCACCAGTTTCAATATAATCTTTTGTGACGATATAATAAGCACTAATTTCTTCTGCTTCTAATGCCAATTGAGCTTCCGATTCAGTTATATACGGCGTTAAAGTATTTGCTGGCAGATCACTGGGTATCATTGTTATCAACCCTGACAAATCCACGTAACCCTCCGTCTCCAAGTCAGATTCTTCCTGTGCTTGCTCAACAGAACTGCTGGAGCCCCGGTTGCTCGAGATTATGGAGTAACCTGCAAATGCGATGACCGCAATAAGTGGAACGCCAATGGCAAAAAAAAGAAATGATGGTCTTTTAAGCGCTGATACCATTTCATAGCGCATGATTTCAAGGGTTTTCTTCATCAAACCTCCTCACGTGCAATATTCTTGCGCCTGGCTGCAATTTCATTCCACCGAATCCGCTTACCAGATCTCAGCATACCAATTCTAAAGGTCCGAATTGCCAACCAAAGTGCTCCAGCTACGAATATTATCTGGATGGTAAGACTCACCAGGACCTGCCATAGAGGAATCTGGATGAACATACTCCTGAAACCGATCGTCATGAGAGATGCGATTGGAATGCTGCTCAATGCGATGGCAAGGTAGCCATTAATGTCTTTTGCAATCGGGAGAATTAGCCACAGCGGAATAAATGCTACTATGAAGAATAATGGCCCAATTGATTCTGCCTCCTGATTATCACCAATAATCAATCCGATCGAGAGCATCAGCGCCGCAGCAAAAGTATAAGAAGGTAATCCAGCAGCAACCACTGGTAGGATATCTCGCCAATTAAGGTGCAGGTCTTGAAGCCATGCAATGTCAAGGTAATTGCCTCCAACAAATGCGGCCACTACTCCAACCAGGATCCATGTTGCCATCAAAGTCATTCCAATTGCCAACATTGTCAGCAATTTACTCCCAACAAGTTGGCTTGGTGAGAGGGAGGTAATCAGCAATTCAATTGTTCGATTTGATTTTTCCTCTAAAAATCCACTCATCAGGTAACCTGAGCTAATTAACAGCAGCAATATGAAGCCAAAGCTAAAAATCAAGGGCAGGAACATATTCACGGATGGATTGTTATCTGGAAATTCTCTGAGACCATCAGGAGTGCGCAAGGTTATGTCACTGCCAAGTGCCAGGCGATTTCGGATTTCTGTTTGGGATCCACTCACCAAATTGAGCTGTAAATAATCATAAAAATCCCTGATCGAATTTTCCCCAGGTTGTTCATAGAAGAACAGTCCAATATCCTTATTCTTAGGGTAATCTTTTGGTAGTACGAAATAGGCTTGGATTTTATTCGATTCTAACGCCTCATTGGCTTGTGATTCCAGAGAGAATTGGACAAATTCCACCCGATCGCGCTCGGAGATATTGGATATAGGTATGGGATCATTGAGGACACCAGAATTATCAACATAACCCACCGCTGCTGAATTATTCTCCTGGGAATTCATGAACATACCTAGGCCAACTGATAGACCGATAAACAGCGGAAGGCTGAATAAAGCTAATAAAAATCCTTTTTGCCGGATTGTCTTGCTGTATTCATAACGAACTGCAAACCATATTTTTTTCATCCAATTATGCCTTTCCCTGCATCGCTCTTCTAATAATACATTCAATTAGGGTCATCATTAGATCAGTATTCAGACAAGAAATCAATATTCGCTCTAAAGGTTTTCCGTCCAATGATCAGGTTGTGAACCGCCCTGGTAGCTGCTGACGCGAGACTAATTC
>JBEQLH010000211.1:3980-5608 GCA_040326075.1 Anaerolineales bacterium | reverse complement strand
CAGCTGCCAATCGAGGCTCGCACAAATACCTGGGGGGACGAAATCTACTTCGAGATTCCGGTGAATTTACCCCAAGAACCCGATGCCAGGGAAGAAGTCGAGATCGGCGAACTGGGTTATTGGCCAGTCGGACAGGCTTTCTGCATCTTCTTTGGACCCACACCGGTAAGCACAGATGAAAAACCGCGCGCCTACAGCCCGGTAAACGTAATTGGGGAGCTGCTCGGCGACATATCCCAGCTCAGTTCGATTCAAGATGGTGAGGGGGTCAGGATTGCCCGCATGGATCGCGAATAGACCCTATTTAGGTTTTATAGAGTCATGTAAAGGAGATGACTAATTGACAATGACAGTATTGGATAACCCCGGTAACGCAGGGGTTATTTTGCTCAGAGAGGATAGGTAGGAAATATTCAACAATGATCTACGGTTTCTCGAAAAAACTGAAAAAACAAAGTAATTCAGGGGAGACCGGTCTGTTTATTTATACCCGGAAACCGCCGTCAGGCTGGATTTGGCAGGCATCATATTGGTCATGAGGATAATATTATTAACCATCCCACAGTATTGGGTAAATGATCCCAGCGGATGGTTTCAACAAGGATCAATTTTGATAAGATTTAGAGGTTCTTATTTGAAAGATATTTAATCTATCCATAGAACCTCTCTCCATAGAAAAACACTTCCGGTGGTAATTAAGCCCTACCATTTCTATTGGAGGAGAATGGACCAAAGGAGAGAAAATTATGAAACAACGAAAATCATTGATCATCCTGGCAGTAGTGCTTGTGTTCTCAATCCTGGCTTGTGATACGAGCGGGATATTTGTTCAGAACAGTTTGGGGACGGCAGAACGCGGATCGGGAAATGTGGTTGAAGAAACACGTCCAGTGAGCGGAGTCAATGGTGTCGACCTGGCCACGATTGGTGATGTGATCATCCAGCTGGGTGATGAAGAATCTCTGCGCATCGAAGCTGAGGACAACTTGATGAAGTTCTTTGAGACCCAGGTGCGTGGTGGTATCTTGAGGATAAGCACAAACCCAAAATCAGTGAATCTGAGACCTACAAAACCAGTCCGCTTCTTCCTGACTGTGAAAGAACTTGAGGAAATCAGCATATCTGGTTCTGGTGACATCCAGGTCCCCGACCTGGAAGCGGATCGCTTCTCTGTTGATATTGGTGGCTCGGGTGATGTCAATATGGGGAATCTGAATGCTGATTCATTTAGTATTGATATCGGTGGCTCAGGTGATGTGCGTACAGAGAGAGTAAAAGTCCCCACATTCGAGGTGGATATCAACGGCTCGGGGGATATTAACTTGAGAGAGCTAATTGCGGAGAATCTAAAGCTGGATGTCAATGGGTCTGGTAATCTGGGGATCGAAGATGGACAGACCGGGGATCAAGACATTGATATCAATGGATCAGGAAATTTTCAGGCAGGTGATATGGCCAGTAAAACGGCAATAATCAGGATCGGAGGATCAGGGGGTATCACGGTTTGGGTTACCGAATCACTCGATGTAAGGATCAATGGCAGTGGGAATGTGCGCTATTACGGCAGACCCTCGGTCTCTTCATCCGGCAACGGCAGTGGGGACATCACCAGTCTGGGTGAGAAGTGA
>JBEQLH010000211.1:0-3880 GCA_040326075.1 Anaerolineales bacterium | reverse complement strand
AGGGTTTGCGCTTATGATCGGGCTGGGTATGGTCAAAGTGAGCCTGGCCCGATGCCGCGTGATAGTCAGAGAGCTGCAGATGAACTGCATCTTTTGTTGGCCAACTCGGGAGAGGATGACCCCTTTCTTCTAATTGGGCATTCTCTTGGGGCGCTAAATATGCAGTTGTATGCATACAGTTATCCAGAAGAAGTAGCAGGGATTGTATTACTCGACCCTCCTCCGCTCGCCTGGATGATGGGCGAGAGGTTTCCAGAACTTCGTGAATTATTCATTGAAGAAACGGAAGCTTTGCGAAAGGATGCAGATTCAGCGAGCACATCCTCAGATCCGGAAATAAGAGCAAATGCAGCCTACTGGAATGCAGTAGCATCAGAATTTGAGGAGTTTTTCGGATGGACAGCGGAAGAAATTGGTGAGATCCATTCCTTTGGTGAGCTGCCTTTGACTGTAATCGGAGCGACAGAGCCGGATCCCAGATTCGGAGATTCTGCACAGGAATATCGACAATTTTGGAATGAGGAGAGTCAGCTGATTACTGGCAAATCGGAGACAGGTAAATTTATCCTAGCAGAAGGAAGTAGCCATCACATTCACCTGGATGCACCCCAAGTGGTGTTTGATGCGATTCTTGAAATGATACCGTAAGCTCAGGGTTGTTCAACAGGGCAAAGATTCCGTTAGTGCTGACTGCATAACCCCATATGCAAAAATGAAAGGATATGGTCAATGAATTTACGAACTCTCACCAGGTGGATTCCACTTGTCTTGTGTGTGGGATTAATCTCCTGCACAACCTCGCTCGATAAGGACAGTCAGGGTTGGGTTCTGATGAGATACTACACAAACGAAGAAAGGGGTCTGAGTGGCGTTGAACCTATAGACCTGGGAGACAAAGCCCAACTAGTCCAGGAAGCCGTTCCAGGATCACGTGATGAAATGGTTGCAGCAACATTGGAATCGACGACCCTGGATGAATTTCCCGAATCCACTGGCAGCTACCAAGGTGCAGTCTTATCCTGGGACCTTTATTCCTTCAATACTGAAATCCCTGAACTTGGTCCCTTTCCAGTTCATGTTGACATGGCACTCGCAGGTGGTGAGTCACTAGGCTATTTTGTGGCTTTGGTTACACTACCTGAGGAATCCGAGCAATTCCCAGAGAAATATAGATCAGTCTTTCTTCACACCATATATTCGCTATCCCCATTAGAGTGATTACTAAGATTCGATCGGAACAATCGGATTAGGAAAGTTTCACCACAAATAATTCTAAAGTAGGGTCGGCTAATGGATAACGTTCAAACTCTTGAGAGTAAAAGCAGTCCGTCATCACGGTTATTCGCGGTTGATGCCTTGCGCGGCCTGATCATCATCTTAATGGCTCTGGACCACGCAAATTTTTTTGTCGCCCACAAACACTCGCCGGGAGAGTATTGGGGCTCCGGATTTCCCATATATTACGATTCGCTCACCTTCATGACGCGCTTTGTCACCCATTTAGCTGCCCCGGGCTTCTTCTTCCTGATGGGGGTCGGTATGCTGCTATTTGCTGAATCTCAGCAGAAACACGGTTGGAGTAAATGGGCGGTCATCCGGCATTTTCTGATCCGGGGCGTAGTGCTGATCGCTTTACAGCAGCTGGTGGTCAATCGCGCCTGGGAATTAGCATCCGATGGTTGGCCGACTATTTATATTGGGGTATTGGTCGCTTTGGGCGCCACGATGATCATCGGCAGCTTATTGTTATGGCTCAAACCAATTTATCTGCTGATTCTGGCAGTCGTGCTCTTCGTGGGCACAGAATTCCTGGTACCCGCACCTGAATTATGGGGTGCAAATCAATTAGCTACTGTTTCCGATTACCTGAACACTATCTTGCTGGTTCCAAGTGGAAATGCAACCTTATGGTCAAATTATCCCATCCTGCCCTGGCTTGAACTGGTCGTCTTCGGCATCCTATTTGGAGGCTGGCTGAAACGAGATCAGAATCAGGCATATAGCGGCGCCATAAAGATCGGACTTGGCTTCTTGCTGGCTTTTTTGGTGGTCCGCTACCTGGATGGCTTTGGAAACATCCTGCCCAGGATGGGAAACACCTGGATCGACTACCTCAACCTGGTCAAATACCCACCCAGTATCACCTTCACCCTGCTGACCATGGGATTGAACTTGGTCTTGCTGGGGGTGTTGGCCAAGGCGAACGAGAAGATCCAGACGTTTTTCTACCCGCTGGTGGTATTTGGCAAAGCACCATTGTTCTTTTACGTCATCCACTTATTCTTGTATGCCGGATTGGGGATGTGGTTGGCGCCTGAAGGGACCAGCATTGCGGGCATGTATCCTTACTGGTTGTTGGGCTTGCTGCTGCTCTTCCCGGTATGTCTCCTGTATGGGCGGCTCAAACATCACCCACCGGTCAATAAAGTCTTGCGATATCTTTAAATTAGATTACAGTAAAGAAGACAGCAAGGTTCAGGTGTGGACACTTTGTGGTCTCCATTGGAATAGCCAACTGTCTATCCTTTTCAAGATGCAATTCAGGAGGGACAATGACAGTCAACAAATTAGAGAATTTATTCATCGATGTTTTCAATCCCCTTGCAGGAGAAACGGTGCTCTTTATAACCGATGTGCCGTATGGAGATTTAGAAGACAACGATCAATGGCGATCCAGAAGGCAAATGGCCGAGGAATGGTGGATTACTTTCGACCAATTGGGGAACAAAGTAGATTTTAAAGTGCTGCCAATGCTCACTTTCTCCGCGACGGGAAATAACAACGGCCCCCTTCCAGATGAGGGAGAAATGGATGGTAAGCAAGTGCGTTTGGCGGAGATATTTCGACAATCCAATATCGTCATGGCGATGACGGAGTTCTCTGCTACGGCTCCCTTAATGGCATTCAGCAAACAGATACCCAATTTTCGAGCGGCCAGCATGCCCAAGGTACATCAAGGCATGATGGGTACCGCCCTGGCAGCGGATTACCAAGAGGTAGCCCGTAAGGGTAAGGTTTTAGGAGATAAACTCGATAAAGCTGAGGGGGCAATGTTGGTGTTCTCAACAGGCGATCAGGTATATATTGACCTGCGAAACCGTCTGGCGAAGATCGATGATGGTCAGCTGCATGCAGATAAAAGCGGTCAGAGAATGATAAACCTTCCCAGCGGTGAAGCTTTCATCGCTCCTTACGAGGGAGATATCGCGGGCCAGACCAGCCTGAGCGAAGGTGTCATCCCAATGTCTTTTGGAGGGGTTGTGGTTCAGCTGCAGATATTAGAGAACCTGGTAGTTAAAGTGGTGAGCGATGATCATGTCGCCAACGAGCTGCGAGATTGGTTTGCTGTCGACCCTGCCAGGAGAAATTTTGCCGAACTTGGGTTAGGCTGCAACGACAAAGCCATCATCACTGGGAACATACTGGAGGACGAAAAAGTATTCGGTGTGCACTTGGCTTATGGAAGGAGCGACCACACTGGTGGTGTGGTAGGTGTTGATGATTTCAGCAATCCCGCCAATGTCGTTCACCAAGATGTAGTCTATCCATTTGGTGGAGAGATTGAGGTAACCAGTTTGATTTTAGAGTACGAGGACGGCACAACCGAAGAGCTCATCCGTGACGGAGCCTACACCGTTTTCTCGGATTGATTAGTGGAAATTAGCGACTCGTTCGGCCTGCATGATCACACTCTGGAGATCTCGCCAGATGAACCCAAGCTCCCGATCCAAATCTACCTTTATATCTCTAGCTTTAAAACCAGCTTCTTCTAAAGCCCTGTAATAATAAATTATCAGTGTTTCATCATCGGATTCATCACCTGACATTGATCCTGGCCCTTGAGAGCGAATCAAGAAACGGGTTGTCTCGTTGCGCAACC
>JBEQLH010000210.1:0-5618 GCA_040326075.1 Anaerolineales bacterium | reverse complement strand
GATAAATCTGATATGATCTCGTTTAATATTTCAAATTTGGTTGGTATTTTGCCCAATGATTAAGCTGCACTTGGTCCCTAGAAATTAAACTGGGAAATACATGGAACTCACCGACACAACTCATCAAGAAGAACAGGATAAATGGTTGGATCGCCCCCTTTTGGGGGGTCTCACTATTAAATGGACTGCGGCGATCTTCTTCGGGATCATAATAATCGCAATCTTCAGTCGATTCTACATGCTTGGCACGCGGGTCATGAGTCACGATGAGACCTCACATGTTTACTTTTCGTGGCTGTTCGATCAAGGTCGTGGTTATTCACACGATCCAGTCACCCACGGTCCCTTACAATTTCATCTGATCGCCCTTTCTTATTTCCTGTTTGGAGACAGCGATTTTAGCGCCCGCCTTCCCCAAGCAGTAGCCAGCATCTTGACAGTCCTGTTCCTGTGGAATTACCGCCGTTATTTGGGAAGAGTTGGTTGGGTTGTGGCGGCTGTTCTAATGGTTATATCGCCCTACATGCTGTATTACGGGCGTTACGCTCGAAATGAAGCCCTGGTGGTCTTATTTGGCCTGATATCTATTTGGGCAATATTGAGATACCTGGAAACCGGTGCAGCACGATACCTGCTGTGGCTGACTGCTGCTACTGCCCTTCATTTCACTACCAAAGAGACCGCTTATATTTACACGGCCCAGATTCTGATCTTTCTGGCTTTATACTTCCTTACACAGGTGTACCAATCCACCTGGACTCGTCCCGAGCATCGTAACCGCTTCCTGATCGCCATTACCTTAGCGTTGCTCTCATTTGCCTTTGCAGGTGGATGGCTTGTTATTGGTGGACAAGAAACCGCCATCAGTCCTGCTGAGACAGCCTCCCCCTCAATTCCAGGTGAATCACAAACAATCCCAACTTTCAGCGTCCCTGTGCCTGTTCTTCTCCTGGCGATTGTTGGAGTTATCACCCTGGTCGTGTCAATGTTCTTCCTGATCCGCGGATATGGATTGGGGCAATTGCGGACTGAACGCTCATTTGGCTTGATTATCTTGCTCACAACTTTGGTTCTCCCAATGCTGGCCCCATTTCCCGTCAAACTACTCGGCTGGGATCCGCTTGACTACACAAGCCTGGGTATGTGGCGAACAGCAATATTTATGGTCCCATTAGCAATTGTGGCAATCTTGATCGGGTTATGGTGGAGTGCACGTGTCTGGGCAATCAATGCTGCCCTTTTCTACGCTATTTACCTGGTTTTCTACACGACCTTGTTCACGAATGGCACCGGTTTCTTCACCGGCATGGTAGGTTCACTTGGTTATTGGATAGCACAGCAAGCTGTAGAACGCGGCAGCCAACCCTGGTATTATTATGCCTTTTTGCAGATCCCAATATACGAATACCTGCCCGCTTTAGGCAGCCTGCTTGCCCTGGGATTGGCTACTTTCGGAAAAAAACCTGTCTTAAGCGATCAACCCCCGACATCTGATGAAGATGAAGCTGACTCCGAACCCAACCCCCAGCGCCTGGCAGTCACCTTGCTCGGGTTTTGGGCTGTAACCAGCCTGTTAGCCTACACATACGCTGGCGAAAAGATGCCCTGGTTGACAGTCCATATCGCCCTGCCAATGATCTTGCTGTCCGGCTGGTCAATCGGATATCTGATAGAGTCCACAAATTGGTCGCAGCTTCGAGCCAGGCGAGGTGTTCTGGTGTTCCTCTTGCTATTGGTCCTAATCTCCAGTCTGGGTGGGTTATTCGGATCTTTGCTGGGTGCTAACCCTCCATTTCAGGGAAAACAATTAGAGCAGCTTCAAGCGACCAGCACCTTCTTGTTAGCTTTGATCATGGTGATTGCCAGTGGCGCGGGTTTGATATATTTAATGAAGTCCTGGTCATTTGAGCAGATCATTCGTTTGGTCAGTTTAACAATTTTTGCAGGGTTGGCGTTGTTGACTGCCCGCACCGCCTATACATCTTCGTTCATCAACTACGACTATACTAACGAATATTTGGTCTATGCGCATGCAGGCCCAGGTCCCAAGCAAATCATGTCCCAGGTGGATGAGATATCACGACGGACGACAGATGGAAAGGATTTGGTAATCGCCTACGATAATAAGACCACTTACCCCTTCTGGTGGTACTTGCGAAACTATCCTAATTCCAAATACTACGCAGGCAATCCCACCAGGGACTTGCGTGATTCACCCGTCATCATCGTGGGCAGCGAGAACTACGGCAAGGTTGAACCAATAGTCGGCACGGCATTTGACCGCTTTGAATATATCCGCATGTGGTGGCCCAACCAGGATTATTACAACCTGACCTGGGACAGGATCAAGAATGCGATTACCGATCCGGCCATGCGTTCCGCTCTCTTCCAGGTATGGTTAAACCGGGATTTCACCGAGTATGGGCAGGTCGTCAGCAGAGATATGAGTCCCCCAAATTGGCAGCCTGCTGAAAAGATGCGCATGTATCTCCGCAAGGACATCACCTCCCAAATTTGGAATTATGGCGTCGGACCCAGTACAGAGGACATCATCGCTGATCCTTACGAAGGAAAGGAAGCCACCCTCAACGCCGATCTCGTCTTCGGAACCCTGGGCGCAGAACCCGGTCAATTCCAGCGGCCGCGCGGCATTGCCGTTGCACCTGATGGGAGTTTATACATTGCTGACACTGAAAATCACCGCATCCAGCACCTTGATCGTGATGGGACCTCCCTCCAAACCTGGGGAAGCTTTGCAGATCTTACCCAGGGAGATGCACCAGGAGGAACCTTCTTCGAGCCTTGGGGAATTTCAATCGCACCGGATGGATCAGTCTATGTGACGGATACATGGAATCACCGCATCCAGAAGTTCTCCCCTGAGGGTGAATTTCTCACCATGTGGGGTTATTTCGGTCAGGCAGAAAGACCGGATGCATTCTGGGGACCACGCGATGTGGTTGTTGATCCGGATGGCCGGGTCATCGTCAGCGATACCGGAAATAAACGCATTGTGGTTTTTGGGCCTGAGGGCGACTTCATCGCCGAATTCGGCGAAGAAGGTTATGCCCAAGGCCAATTTTACGAACCAGTCGGGCTTGCAGTGGATGATGAAGGTCATCTGTATGTAGCTGACACCTGGAATCAGCGCATTCAATCATTTATCCCAGATGATACTGGGAGTTTTGAGCCTCTAAATTCATGGGATATATTCGGCTGGTACGACCAATCTCTAGATAACAAACCTTTTCTGGATGTCGATGATCAGATGAATGTATTTGCAACCGATCCTGAAGGTGTGCGAGTGCTCCAATTCACCAGTGAAGGCGAAATCATCCGTTATTGGGGAGACTACAGCGTCGGCAGTGATGGTTTTAGCCTGGTTGGTTCAGTGGCGGTTGATCCCCTCGGTGGTGTCTGGGTCAGCGATACTGGCAACAACCGCATCATGCATTTCAATTTACCCTGAAGCCAGATGGTATAATCCCGGAGCATTTTTTAATGGCCAGTACGTCTTTTTTTTCCATGGGGAGATTCCTTTAATGAAACTTCACGAGTATCAGTCCAAGCAAATCTTTTCTAATTATGATATCCCCATCCCCTCCGGTCGGGTAGCAGCAAATGCTGCTGAAGCAAAACAAATTACCGAAGAATTGGGTGGTCGCGTGGTCATCAAATCACAGGTGCTTGTTGGTGGACGCGGCAAGGCAGGCGGTATCCGGCTGGCGAAAAGCCCACAGGAAGCTGAAGAGCTGGCAACTCAGATCCTGGGGATGGAAATAAAAGGTCTTCCAGTGCGCAAAGTACTGGTCGATGAAGCGGCAAGTATCGAGACAGAAATTTATCTCGGGATTACTAACGACCGGGCAGAGCGGAAACCTGTTATGATGGGTTCTTCTGCTGGGGGAGTTGAAATTGAACAGGTAGCCAAGGAGACTCCAGAAAAAATCGTCAAAGTTCACATCGATCCCTTGCTTGGTCTGCGCGATTTTCAAGCACGTGACCTGGCTGCAGGCATTGATTTACCGCGCAAGTATTGGCCCACTTTTAGCCAGATTGCGCGCGGTCTCTGGCATGCTTATCTCGATAATGATGCAACCCTGGCAGAGATCAACCCCCTGGTAATAACCTCACAAAACCGTCTTCTGGCAGTTGATGGCAAAATGGTATTAGATGACAATGCCCTGTTCCGGCATCCAGAATTGACAGAGATGCGCGACCTGGATGTTGAACCTGAAGCTGAAACGGAAGCACGTAAATACAGTCTATCCTTCATAAAATTAGATGGTCAAATCGGCTGTATGGTTAATGGAGCAGGATTGGCGATGGCGACCATGGATATCATTAAACTGCACGGTGGCGCACCCGCAAACTTTCTCGACATAGGTGGTGGAGCGAGTTCAGAAAAAGTCTCAGCCGCGTTGCGAATTATTCTTTCGGACCCAAATGTTGAAGCTATCCTGTTTAATATCTTCGGCGGTATCACCCGTGGAGACGAGGTTGCGAGAGGGATCATAAATGCCCTAAAAGAGGTGAAGACCGATGTCCCAATGGTAACCCGCCTGGTAGGTACTAACGCCGAAGAAGGGCGCCAGATTCTCTCTGATGCGAACATGATTACTGCAGAAACTCTGGTCGATGCTGCGAAAAAAGCTGTCGCTGCCGCTAAGGGAGGTAAGGAATAATGAGCATTCTCATAGATAAAAAAACTCGCCTGCTGGTTCAAGGCATCACCGGCAATGAAGGGCTATTCCATACCCAACAAATGCTGAACTATGGAACCAACGTTGTGGCAGGCGTAACCCCTGGAAAAGGTGGGGAATGGGTGCTCGACGGAAAGGTACCTGTATTTGACTCAGTGCGGATCGCACAAGGAGCTACTGGTGTAAATACCAGCGTGATTTTCGTCCCCGCCCGATTTGCAGCAGATGCAATATATGAAGCCGCGGATGCAGGGATACCCCTGGTCGTCTGTATCACTGAAGGTATCCCAGTTCAAGACATGATGCGAGTTCGCAACTACCTGGATCAGAAAGGCATTCGACTGGTTGGCCCAAATTGTCCCGGCTTGCTCACGCCCGGAGAGACAAAAGTCGGCATAATTCCAGGTGATATCTCCATTCCAGGAAATGTAGGGGTAGTCTCCCGGTCAGGCACCTTGACTTATGAAGTCCTTTATGCCTTGAAGCTGGTTGGGTTAGGCGCAACAACTTGTGTTGGGATTGGTGGCGATCCGGTCAATGGAACCAGCTTCATCGACGTTCTTGGAATGTTTGAGTCAGATCCCCACACAGATAAAATTGTTTTGATTGGTGAAATCGGTGGGACAGACGAAGAGAAAGCTGCTGAATTCATCGCCGACCATCTTACCAAGCCGGTGGTCGCATTTATCGCTGGTCAGTCCGCTCCACCCGGTAAGCGCATGGGACACGCTGGTGCTATTGTTGAAGGGGGGTCTGGAACCGCGGTTGAGAAAATCAAAGCGCTGCAAGATGTAGGCGTTCAGGTCGCCTCCCATCCGGAACAAATCCCAAGTTTACTTTAATAAAATTCCTTAATATTAGAACGGATTCCTGGAATTGCATACTCCAGGAATCTTTATTTAATCACGGAGTCTG
>JBEQLH010000038.1:0-16165 GCA_040326075.1 Anaerolineales bacterium | reverse complement strand
ACCGAAAGAAGTTATAGGTGGTTGCTATATCCCATTACTTTGGTTTACAATCGGGAACTAAACGTATTCAATCGGGTTAGGAGATCGTATGTCTATTCGAGCTGTGATTTTTGATATGGGCGGGGTGCTGGTGCGCACGGAAGACCGGACACCTCGCCTCCGGTTGGCTGAGCGCCTGGGATTGACTTACAATGAATTAAGTGCCTTAATCTTCGACAGTCCGAGTGCTCACCAGGCTATGAAAGGAGAGATCACCGCTCCTGAACACTGGGAGGCTATACAAGAGGCATTGGGTGTTGCCCAGGATGAATTAGTCAAAATGAAGCTGGATTTTTGGGGTGGCGATACTTTGGATGAGAACCTGGTCAATTACCTGCGCGATTTACGCCCGCAGTATAAAACTGCCCTGTTGAGCAATGCCTGGGATGACCTGCGTCAAATGCTCGAAGGTGAATGGAAGATCGATGATGCTTTCGATGAGATAATCATCTCGGCCGAAATAGGCTTGGTGAAGCCTGATCCGCGCATCTACCAGAGAGTGATCGCTGATCTGGATGTAGTGCCTGCCGAGGCAGTATTCGTAGATGATTTTCCAGAGAACGTTGCCGGCGCCAGTTTGCAAGGATTGCATGGCATACATTTTAATGATTCTGACCAGGCTCTAAGAGACCTGAGTCATTTACTTGAAACAAACTGATCAGCTATTCTTAAGGGCGAAAGACCGTATGCGAGAAATCTTTCGTCCTTTGTCTTTTATGGATTTACAAATCTGAGGATATATATCTATGGAGCTCAACTATCTTTCTCTGACTGAAGCGGCGATATCGATCCGTGATCAAGACCTCTCTCCAGTGGAACTCACCCGGGCTCATATCGATCGAATCAATCAAGTCGAGCCGTTGTTAAATTGTTTTATCACCCAAACACCACAGGCAGCACTTGAGCGCGCCAGGGACGCAGAACTGGAGATAAAAGCGGGTGAATATCGTGGACCACTGCACGGCATCCCCTTTGCGTTGAAAGATCTATTTGAGACACAGGGTATCCGTACGACAGCTGGTTCGCTCTTTTATGCTGATTGGATACCGGAAGAGGATGGTGCTGTTGTCCAGCGATTAAACTCTGCGGGGATGGTCAACCTGGGTAAGCTCAATATGCACGAAATTGCCCTGGGGGTGACCAATAATAACCCTCATTTCGGCGCCTGTTATAACCCATGGAAGCTCGACCGCACACCCGGCGGTTCATCTGGTGGCAGCGCAGCTGCGTTAGCGGCTGGAATGTGCATGGGAGCTTTGGGCAGCGACACGGGTGGTTCGATCCGCATACCAGCCTCATTGTGTGGTGTGGTTGGCTTGAAACCCACATTTGGAAGGGTCAGTTTGCGCGGCGTCGTTCCGCTCAGTTGGAATCTGGATCATCCTGGCCCAATGGCGCGCCGGGTGAGCGACGTGGCGGTTATATTGCAGATCATCGCAGGATATGACCCCCAAGATCCTGCCTCGCTTGATGCTGCTGTGCCGGATTACCTGGCCCAGCTGGAAGGAAGTGTACGCGGCTGGCGGGTCGCTCTGGCTGAAGACAGCTTTTTCTCTAAGGCTGAGCCTGAGGTGCTTGAAGCAGTACGTACTGCAGCAGATGTTTTTGCCAGCCTGGGAGCTCAGGTAAGCCAGGTAGAATTCCCAGATGCACGCGAAGCCGCTAAAACAAACGGCCTGATGGTGCCCAGTGATGCGGCGGCTTTCCACCATGAACGCCTTCAAGTGCAGCGCGAAAAATTTGGGATTGACATCCGCCAGCGGCTGGAAACAGGAGCAGCCTATACCTCCGGGGAATATATCCTTGCTCGTCGAACACAAGCTATCCTGCGAAGGCAGTTTGAGGATTTCTTCGATGATTTTGATCTATTACTGACCGCGACCACACCAATCGCTGCACCACCCTTAGAAGGTCCGGATGCTGTTGAACAGGCAGGCAGGCTGACTCGATTCACCTCGCCTTTCAACTTGACTGGTCTGCCAGCGATCTCGCTTCCCTGTGGCTATACAGGAGATGGTCTGCCGATTGGCTTGCAGATCGTCACTCGTCCTCTGGGAGAGGCAGCGTTACTGCGCGCCGCTAATGCATATGAGGGTGCGACGGAGTGGCACCTGCGCAGGCCGGACCTTAAAGGATAATACCTTCGTTACCATGATAATTGATGTATCCCCAGCATCCATGAAGAATAATCATCCCTGCAAAATCTGATCCCCCAAAAATACAAAGATATCCAGGTTATGCATCTACTTCCTTGAGGAGATCAATCCCTGAAGTATGAATTCGCATAATAAGTATAAATGAATTTAATGGTGAAGGTGATCAATCCGGGGTGTATCTAAGCAGCCGGAGCGCGTTCAAGGCAACCGCGATGGTACTGCCTTCATGGATGATGACTGTGATCCCGAGACTTGCCCAACCTGAAATTGCGGAAATCATCAGGAATATGATCACACCCAAGGCGATCGCCAAGTTTTGCAGGATAAGGCTTCGGGTTGCCCTTCCCAGACCAACGGCAAACGGCAGCTTGGCGAGTTCGTCAGCCATCAGGGCGACGTCCGCGGTTTCCAGGGCGACATCTGTGCTGGCACCGCCCAGGGCGATGCCAACAGTGGCATTGGCCAGCGCGGGGGCGTCATTCACACCATCACCAACCATACCTGCAGCTTGGTACCGCTCAACAAGAGCCTGGATGGCGATGACCTTGTCCTCCGGCATCAGTTGGGCTTGGAATTCATCCACGCCTACCTGTTTGGCGATTTGGGCTGCAACCTGGTGATTATCACCTGTCAGCATCACTGTTTGCTGGATGCCCAGGGTATGTAATTTGTTAATGGTGGCAGTAACATCCGGGCGTATCGTGTCGGCAACGGCAATCAAGCCCAGGATTTTCTCTCCCTTGCTGATTGTCATTGTCGTTTTCCCCTGAGAAGCAAGTAATTCTGCTTGGGCCAGGATTGTGGTAGGTACCTGGAAGCCAGTTTCTTGCAGTGTTTTTAGATTCCCTACCCAAATGGATTGACCCTGGAATTCCGCACGCATACCGCTTCCGGTCAGTGACTCAGCATTGCTGATCTCGGGAAGTATCAATTGGCGTGCCTCTGCACCCTTGGTAATGGCTTTGGCAATCGGGTGAGCGGAGCGAGTTTCTATTGCCGCTGCCAGGGCCAGCAGATCAGTTTCGTTCACTGAGTCGGTTGAAAAGATGTCGGTGAGCTGCAGTTTGCCCTGTGTGATCGTGCCGGTTTTATCGAAAGCCATTGCCTTTAACCGGCCCAGGTTCTCCAAGTGAACTCCACCTTTGACCAGAACCCCGTTGCGAGCGGCCTGGGCTACACCAGCCATGATAGCCGCCGGTGTTCCGAGTGCCAGCGCGCATGGCGAAGCTGCAACCAGCACCACCATGGCTCGTGAGAAAGATTCGCTGATTGGCACGCCGAATAATGGCGGTATGATGATCAAAAGCAGGTCACCGATCAATACAATTGGAACAAACCAATGCATGAAGCGATCGGTTAATTGTTGGGAAGGTGATTTGCCAGCCTGTGCCTGTTCGACCATTTGTGTCACTCGGGCAAGAGTGCTGTCTTTTGCCAGCCGGGTCACTTGAATTTCCAAGGCTCCTTCTCCATTCAGCGAACCAGCGAATACCTGATCCATGACAGCCTTGTCAACGGGCATTGATTCGCCGGTAACCGGTGATTGGTCGACGGACGATGACCCGGCTATGATTTTTCCATCCACAGGAATCCTTGTCCCTGGTCTGACGATAACCATATCCCCAAGTTCTACCTTGTCAACTGGGATTTCAACATGCTGGTTGTTGCGGCTTACTATGGCGGTCTTTGGAGCTAAATCAGCCAGGGAACGGATGGCGTTCCGGGCGCGGTCCAGGATGCGCCCCTCCAATGCATGGCCCATGCTGAAAAGGAACAGCAGCAAAGCTCCCTCGGTGTACTCTCCCAGGAAAGCTGCTCCCAGGGCCGCTGTGATCATTAATAAGTCTGTATCAAAGGCGCGCGCTTTTAAAGCGTGCCAGGCGTGAATGGCGGTATCCCAGCCAGCGAGTATGTAAGCTGCCAGATATAATGCCAGGCTCAGCTCATAAGGGAAGCCAAAAAAGCGGTCACCTGTCCAACCCAATAACAGTAATAATCCTGCAGTCAGGCTGAAGAGCAATACCCGGTTTTCTACGTACCATTTGCGAGCACCTTCCCGAGGTACCAGATAGCCAAGATTCTTAATCCGCTTTTCAATAATCCCCCGATTGGTTATTTTTGAGTCGTACTCAAGGAAAACTTTTTGGGCAGTGTAGCTGGCATTAACGTCCAGGACACCATCAATCCGGTTGAGACTGTGTTCGAGCACAGTCACACAATCCGAGCAATCCATGCCTTCAACCGGGATCACTTCATGCCGGTAGCGGTTAGCGATTTTTGCCCCTGCACGTCCAGCGATGCGGCGCACATCCTCGATTGAGATTAACGACGGATTGTAATGCAGGCACAGTACTTGTGGATCGTTTCCCCGTTCGATGTGAGCTCGAATTATGCCCCTTTGAACTTGGAGCGTACTTTCCAATCGATCCAGGCAGGGGTCTTGGTGGTTGGTCAATCCGGGGATCAACAGGGGGATTTCAAGTTCAAATGTCTTTTCTACCATTGATTATCAACCATGCAAAACATGGTCTACGCCACGCTGGAAAAGTTCTTCGACGTGCTGGTCTTCGATTGAATAAAAAACTTGTCTACCTTGTTTATGTGAACGTACTAACTGCATCTGGCGCAGGCTGCGCATATGGTGGGAGATTCCGGAAGGGCTGATTCCAACTTTGTCAGCCAGCGCCTGGACGTTCATCGGTCCGCTGAGTAAGGCCGCGATGATTTTCACCCGGCTTGAGTCGCCCAAAACGCTGAATAATTCGGCAACATGCTGGGCCTGCAGGTCATCAAGCTCAAGAAAATTTTTGGTCTGATCAGTGAATTCCATAACTTAACGTTTCAATACATGAGTACATATTCAGGTGTTATTATAGTGATCACCTACTGTTTTGTCAATGTTTTTTATGGTTCAATCATCTTTGAGGTTGATACAATGACCAAGTAAATTCATAAGTATGGGTGTTGTTTAATCCATTGATCAGGCATGAAGTCATCAACAAACCCGAGACAATGGATCTCGTCTCGGGTTCTGCGGAACTATGGATTGATTGGAAAAAACTTGAAGTTGAGTTTATAAAATTTTGTCTATCAAAGTGTTCTGATTGGACTAAAGGATAATATGGGATTGAGATTTCAACCTATTTGGCTGACCAGCAATTCGTTGAGTTCCGTTCGCGCTTCCTGCTGCTGTATATCTTCGACGATTGACCATTCCATGCTCAGGCGGTTCTTCAGGTGTTCAAGCGTTTCTTTTTCAGATAGGTTGAGATGTTTCTCAATCTGCCAATAAGAAAGATCGCGTACAAGACAGGCTATTTCAAGCAATGAGCCTTCTGATTTGCTTTCGTTCAACTGGATTTGGCGCTGCTTGTAATCCTCGGTGAATGTTCGAGGCTGTTCCTTTATGGCTTGAAGGGCTGAGTCCAGCTGTTTTTGTGAAGCAATTGGCCGGACGCGTTCTGTGTCAGATTTGTTTACCGGCAGCCAGAACGTACCATCCTTGCTTTCAACCCGATAATATATAGTTTTCTTTCCGTCCAAACATTTTTTCTCAAGCCTTTTGACCTGCCCGACCCCATAATACAAGTGAACGATCCAGTTACCTTTTACAAACATATCTGCCTATTCCAGTCCTTTCGTTTATAAAGTCATTCGTGAGCACGAGATTTTCATCAATCTGCAACCCACAATAATGAGGTCCATTACTTAAGGTTGTTTGGAATTTACTGACCAGGTATTAAGTCGCAGTGAGCAAATAATTGCTGATCTGCAAAGCCTGGTTATCAATTGGATAAACGCACCACGATCCTAAACAGATCATGATTTGGATAAGAAAAGATACATACCCTCGTGGGCTGTTTCCACAGACCCTTGTATCGAATCTCAAATGTGAAGTTCTATCGTCAGACATTACCTGACATAAAGGAGAAGCTTAACCCTATTATAACATATGGGTCATTGATTGATTTTTTTGCCGGAATTCTAGAGCTCCTCCTGTTTACTGAAAAAAGCACCTAAAAAATTACTTTTTACTTGTACATTTGAGAATAATAAAAATTGAGCCTGTATATATCGACAGGCTCAATTTTTATGGAATTATTGGGTTGGCTAACCACCTTAGAGCGTTTAATTAATCCAAATACCCTCCTTCACTGACTCAGATTCCATCAATGATGTTCATGATGTTCGTGCCCAGCAGGGCCACTTCCACCACTTAGATATTTCTCTGGATCTTTATCGAAGGATGCCTTACAACCAGGGGCACAAAAGTAATATGTTTTGTCCTTATATTCGGATTTTATCGTTGCAGTCTTTTCATCGACTTCCATGCCGCAAACGGGATCGATTGCCATTTTGTCTCACCTCCTTTCGGTTAAACCATTTGGTGTATTCGCTGCTAATTAGCGGTGCTGGATGTACCCCATTAATTAAATAGTGTTATCTGTGTCGCCAGGAAACCAGCTACCTTGGACGGGTCAAACGGCCAAATGTAATCGAAGGTAACACCTGGATAGCGCGCTTCAGCACGCTTGATCATGGCGGGGATGTCCACTTCTGAATGTTCTCCTCCGCGGGTCATCATGGGTGTCACAACGATAATCTTCATGGGCTTTGATTGCATTGCCTGTTCAATGGCTTCGTCGAGACTGGGGGCACAAAATTCATTGAACCCAAGGATAACCTCTTGCTGGGTGACCTCTCGCAGGTGATTGGCAATTTCTAAAGAGCCAGCATAAAATGGATCGTTTTTTGGTGTGCGTTTCCATGCGCGCATTTTAGCATCCAGCTGATCGTAACGCTCCCGCAAGGCTAAGCTTTCTCCTCCTTGGGCATGTTCCAACCTGGCGTGTAAATTGAATAGTTCGATGGTCTCATTGGTTGGAAAATCATTTGGTGGAGCGCCATGCATGGCCAGAATTATGACAGGCATTGAATAGTTCCTCAAGAAGCACTGGCGTCATCAGGATAAGTTCCCATTATATTCTAAAAGGAAAGAAAACGACATTGTTTGTCTGAATACAAATTGCCGATTAATCACCTGTTGTTCTCTATCCAGAGTCAGTCCGATGTGATCTGCGTTCAGGACCTTGTTCACTGGAGTTAAATACAAGATAATACTGGTGTGGTAAAGAAATGGATGGCATTAGCCTTGATCGGTGTTGGGATTTTCCTGGTGTTAATAGGATTGGGATACACCTTTTACATACAAAAGGAAAATAGCAGCTCATCTCTTCTCCCAAAGGAAATGGTTGGATTTCCTCTTGGCAGTGAGGTGACCGGTTCATCGGCGTTCGCTGAGCTTTCCTGGATGCATGGACAGGAATTTCAGCTAAAACAAGCTGCGGTAGGCACATATGGTAATGCGAACCAGGTCATCATCTATGTAGCGGGGATGGATACGATATCGTTGGCTGATCGATTAATAACCGCAATGCGAGATAAGATCGCTGCTGTTGACTCCCCCTTCGAACCGATTGCTGAGCGGGAGATAGATCAACGTATGGTTTATGAATTGGACGGCATGGGGCAGAGGCATTTCTATTTCAAATCGGATCAATTAATCATCTGGTTGGCGGTTGATGAGGGTTTTGCCGAGGACGCATTGCGGCAGGTATTAAGGTTTTATCCCTGAAAAGACATTGATCTCCTTTGGTAAAGATTGCTGCGTGAGACAGGGTAATGTATGTCATGGGGGAATAGCGATAATCGTCACTTTATTTATCGAAGATAAACACATATTATTATTGCAAATGATTTGCAATAAAGGTAGATCGAATGGGTGATCTGGTCCAAGAGGCGCATGTACGCTTGCACGCTCAGGGTGGTCGAATGACAGCCCAGCGTCGTTTATTGCTTACCATCCTCGAATCCCTCAGAGAACACCCTACCGCGGAAGAATTATTTCTTCTCGCTATCAAACAAGACCCTTCCCTCAACCTGTCCACTGTCTATCGCACCTTGCGTTGGTTAGAGGGCGAAAACCTGGTCAGTGCCCGAATTTTCGCGGAGGAACGCCGTCAGGAACGTTTCGATGCTGCCTTGCCGAGCGAGCACCATCATTTTATGTGCACGCGCTGCAAGAACGTAATCGAATTCGACTCTGAGCTGTTTGGTTCGATCAAATCCCAGTTTCAAGAACTGAATGGTGCCAGCGTTGCGACGGGCTCTATTGTGCTGTATGGTTTGTGTTCCAATTGCCGTAAGGAAGATTTTGATATTGATAATTACTTGGGGGCAAAATAAGCATGCAGGGGCAAACCGCGCTACCGGTTATTGACCAGAATAGAGTTGGGAGCATTGCTCTGGTTGGCCACCCGAATGTTGGCAAATCAGTCTTATTCCAAAAACTGACTGGCCAGCGCGTAATCATTGCTAATTACCCCGGCACAACCATTGAATTAGCCCGCGGCAGTCTGCGAAACTTCCCGGAAATCACCCTGGTGGACACCCCAGGCGTAATTGCCTTCCCGCCTCATTCTGAGGATGAACAAGTTACCGGGCGGGTGCTGCTGTATGAACCTCTGCGGGCGATCTTACAGGTAGGTGATGCCAAGAATCTCCGCCGTACTTTGGCGCTCACGGTGCAGCTGGCTGAAATGGGCGTACCATTGGTCCTGGCCCTGAATATGATGGATGAGGCCCGCACACGGGGAGTGTCTCTTAATCTGACCCTCCTGGCAGAATACCTGGCAATCCCCGTTATACCAACCACTGCCATCCGCAGCCAGGGACTCCAGGAATTGAAGGAAGCACTTGGAGGAGGCCATCCACCACATTTTCGTTTGACATACCCGGTTGAGATAGAAACCGCGGTCGCTAATGTTTGCACTTGTTTTGCAGCCATGCGGCTGCAGGAAACTCCCATCTCGCATCGTTCATTGGCGTTGCTCTGGCTGAGTGGTGATCCGGTAACTGAGAGGTGGTTGCAAGACCACATCTCGGAACAAGCACTCCAGGAATTTGGGGCACTCCGCCAATCTCTGCAGACGTCATTTGTCGAACCCCTCTCGATAATCATCCAAAGCGCGCGCCTGGCATATATAGAAGGAATAGTGTCCGCGGTTGTTCATGAAACTGGAGCGGGTTGGCACGGAGTTTCAACAACATTGAGCCGCCTGACCACCCATCCCATCTGGGGTTGGGCGATCCTGGCTGGCGTACTGTATGCGCTCTACTGGTTTGTGGGCGTGTTTGGGGCGGGTATTCTGGTCGGTCTATTGGATGAGAATCTCTTTGGTCAAGTGATTAATCCCTGGATAGTGGGTTGGGTGAACCGCATGATACCGGTGCCATTCCTGGTTGACCTATTGGTAGGCGAGTACGGTCTCTGGACCATGGGAATGACTTATGCCCTGGCGTTGATCTTACCGATTGTGCTGACCTTCTTCCTGTCATTTGGAGTCCTGGAGGATTCAGGGTATTTGCCCAGACTTGCTGCCTTAAGTAATCGCTTGTTCCGACGTATCGGTCTCAACGGCAAGGCGGTGCTTCCCATGGTGCTCGGGTTAGGTTGCGTAACGATGGCTACGTTAACCACACGTTTGCTGGAATCCAAGCGTGAGCGCCTTCTGGTGATCTTGCTGTTGGCGCTTGCGGTACCATGTTCAGCGCAGCTGGGGGTTGTGATGGGTATACTAGCCGGAGTATCATTCACCGCAGTGCTGATCTGGAGTGGTGTGTTGGGATTGGTCTTACTTGTGGTCGGCTGGTTAGCCGCTCATCTCATACCAGGCGAACGCACCCAATTGCTGGTTGAATTACCCCCCTTGCGCTGGCCGGTTTTGTCTAATGTGACCGTCAAAACGGTCGCCCGGATCGAGTGGTATATCAAAGAAGTGATCCCGTTGTTCTTGATAGGTGCCGTATTGATGTTCCTGCTTGATAGAACAGGCATACTCAACTGGATTATTCAAGCCGGAAAACCTTTGATGGTAGGATGGTTGGGATTGCCCCCTGAAGCCAGTGCGGCTTTCTTGGTTGGTTTTTTACGCCGTGATTTCGGTGCCACAGGGCTATTTGTGATGCAATCTCAGGGCTTGCTGACCCCAATGCAAGTAGTGGTAGCCATGGTGACAGTCTCCTTATTTATCCCTTGTATTGCGAGTGTAATGATGATCGCCAAGGAGCGCAGTTGGGGTACCGCACTTGCCATGGTGCTCATAATCATCCCCTTTGCGTTTTTAGTCGGTGGTTTATTGAGTCGCCTGCTGACATTGATTGGATGGGGTGTATGAGCTTTCGTGATATTCAGTGCCCGATGTGTGGGCATCGATTTGACGCAGACGGAAATCAAAGTTGTCAGGCTTGTCCAATGCATTCAGGCTGCAACTTGGTATGCTGTCCAGCTTGTGGGTACCAGACAGTAGACCCGCAGCGCTCCAAATTGGTCCGGTTGGCGCGTTATTTTCGCGCACTCAAGACCTCAGCTAAATATGCCAGCTCTGGCAGGGATGAGACAACCTTGGCTGAGGTATCACCCGGCAGTAAGGCAGAAGTTATCGGTTTTTCAGAAGAATTCCCACCAGATCAGCGAGCATACCTTCAGGCGTACGGCCTGGTGCCGAATCATTGGGTTCAAGTCGTGCAGCATTCCCCAGTTACGATTGTCAGACTGGATAACCTAGAGCTGGCTTTAGAAATCGATATTGCCAGGGGGATTCAAGTTCAGAAAATCAGCAAGATAGAAGCCGAAACCGAGAAATAATACAACACCTTAACCTTACAAGATTGTCTGGCCATTTATCAGTGCGGTCAGGTAAAGTTTAAGCGTCGCATGGTAAAATCCCGGCGGTGATAATCCTCATCGGGTAGGGGAAAGTGGACGAATTTTAAGGTAAAGTATGAGTACAGCCCATATCTTGATCATTGAAGATGACGACCTGGTGTCCAGGACGGTTGAACGCAGCCTGAGCAGCGAAGATTATAAGATTAGCTTGGCTGACAACGGTCTGGATGGTCTTAAGTTTGCTCGTAAACGTCAACCAGATCTGGTCATCTTGGACGTAATCATGCCTGAAATGGACGGGTATGAGGTTTGCCGCAAGATACGCGCCGATCAGACGCTTTCAGATGTGCCGATCTTATTCCTGACTGCGAAGATTAAGGACGAAGATAAGGTCAATGGCTTCCTGGCAGGAGCCGATGATTATCTCACCAAGCCCTTCAATATCGATGAGCTGCTCCTGAGAGTGCACGCTATCCTGCGGCGAACGAATCGTCAGGAAGTCTCTCAACCTCAATCGCTCGGAAATAAGCAAATCTCTCCAATTGCCAGCAAAGTTTTGCAGCAGCTGCAGTCGCAAAAGAACTCTCCTGTTGCCAATTACACCCTGATCGTGGGGGATTTTGTCCTCGATACCCAATCCTACGAGCTGTTCACTCCACAGCGCGGTAAGGTGCGCTTAACCCCCATTCAGTATGACCTGGTTCATCACATGATGAGCTACCCCGGGCAGATATTCTCTCCATCACGTCTCCTAGATGAGGTTTGGGATTATCCGATGGATACTGGCAGTCCGGACCTGGTACGTGTCCACATCAAGAACCTGCGTGATCGGGTTGAGACGGACCCGCGTTCACCCGATTTCATTTGCACAGTCCTCGGCTACGGCTATACGATTGAAGATAAGGTCCCCGTGGATCAATCTGCCAGTGAAGGTCTCGCTATCTCTGGCTAATGCAATGCCTGCCTCCCGTCTTCTTTCAGACGAATCACAACCGGTTGATATCTTAACCTTTTCCCCATACGCGGAGATGATGCGCGCCGGGATCAGATTCCTCGCGGAATTAACTGCAGTCGATGCTGGATTGCCTAATGTGCAGTTTTGGATTCTGGAGCAGATCGATCATATCCTGAGAGCCGAATCTACCTCCCTATACTTGGTTGAGAAGAACAATGATAGAAACCTGATCAAGAATGCTAAGGGAGAAGGAAATCGATGGATCTGCACGCCGGTTCCACTGGATGAAGAAGATCTGGTTGCAGAAGCGATGCGAACTGGAGATCAGATCATCACTCAAGGGGCTTCTGGGGAGATGCAGTCCTGTATCCCTTTGATGACAGTTGATGGGGCACTCGGTGCGATAAAGGTGCATTCAGAGGGTGATTTACTTGCTCCGGAATTATTGGTCGCCATTGGAGAGTCGCTCGCCCACAATTTATACCAATCAAGAATAATTCAGCAATCGCATGAAACCATTGATTCCTTGCAAGCTTTCCAGGAGCAGCTGCTGAATTCACGCAATACACTGCGGGCCTTATTTGATAGCAGTCCAACCTCGATCTATATTGTTGATCCAGCATACAAATTAATCGCCATCAATATGAACCGGGCTGATGTCGCTGAACGATCTCCCAAGGAGCTGGTTGGAAAGCTGTGTTTCACCGCTCTTTTCCAACGCCAGGCGCCTTGTCCTGGTTGCCTGGTCGAAAAAACGCTGCAGACTGGGATCAATACGCGGCGAACAGAAAGACGCTGGATTTCCGAGGAAAGTTCTATCGATCTGGAGGTTAGCACTTTTCCAATCTGGGACCAAGAAAAGCAAATCGTTCAAACCTTTCTCTTCGAGGAAGATGTCACCGAACGCCAACAGCTGCAAGCTTCTTTAGCCCAATCAGAGAAACTGGCTGCAGTGGGTCAATTGGCTGCCGGTGTCGCCCATGAGATCAATAATCCCCTGACAGCGATCCTTGCCAATGCCCAACTTCTGCAGCGAAAATTACCCGCTCAAGACAAGGACCTCCAGGAGATGGTTGGATTGATCATCCAGGCCAGCGATCGTGCTTCCCAGGCTGTCCGAGATTTGCTTGATTTCGCCCGTCGTGAACGTTACGATCTTGCCCCAACTGATATCAATGAGACCATTCAGCGCACCTTATCCTTGATGGCGCATGAGCTGGGCGCACGTTCTATCGCCTTAAAGTTCGATCCTGCCCCGGATTTACCAGCTGTTATGGCGAGTGTAGATCATCTGCAGGGGGTCTGGTTGAACTTGTTGATCAATGCTATTGATGCAATTGACCCGGGACCAGGCACAATCCACATTAAAACCGGCCGGGTTGATGACACAATCCAGGTATCAGTGATCGACAATGGGATGGGCATTCCACCCGAACATATTTCGCGGATCTTTGAACCCTTTTATACAACTAAAGACCCTGGACACGGCACAGGTTTAGGCCTTTCAGTTTGTCACCAAATCATCACCCGGCATGGGGGGCAGATCCAGGTGAGCAGCCAACCGGATGAGGGCACAGCAATTACGGTCACCTTACCGATTTCCTGAATCGAAATAATTCTCTTTACGATAAAATACAATCTATCTGGTTTATATTTCCACTTGTAAAAGAGGCTGTCTTTATGAGTAAGAGATTGCACGATAAGAAATCCTATCTTGATGATCTGGGAGACGGTTTACTATTGCGGCGAGCTACTCCCGACGATGGGGAGATCCTTTCAAAATTTAATACCCATATTCATCAACGAGAAGATACAAATGAGCCTGACGAACGGGTGGGTGTCTGGGCACGCGACTTGATCGAACGCCCCCATCCAACTTTTCGCCCGGGTGATTTCACAATCGTTGAGGATACAAGTACTGGGGCGATAGTAGCCTCAATGAACCTGATCTCTCAAACCTGGTCTTATGCCGGAATCAAATTCAAAGTCGGACGCCCAGAGCTGGTGGGCACAGCTCCGGATTTCCGCCAGCGCGGGTTGATTCGAGCCCAGTTTGAAACGATCCACAAATGGAGTGCTCAGCGTGGGGAGATGGTTCAGGCCATTACTGGCATTCCATACTATTACCGCCTCTTCGGCTATGAGATGGCAATGGAAATGGGTGGTGGGCGGGTCGGGTATAAATCACTAATACCAAAACTGGAGGCTGAAGAGCGTGAACCCTATCACATAAGGTCGGCTGGAGAGTCCGATTTGCCCTTTCTTGAAAAGCTCGAAGCACAGGCAAACCAGCGTTACCTGGTGAGCTGTATCAGAGATGAGCTGATGTGGCGGTACGAATTAACCGGCAGAAGTCCTAAAAATGTCAACCGAAGAGAGATCAAGATCATAGAGGACCAAAATGGTGAAGCAATTGGGTATCTGATCCACCCTCCTTATCGATGGGAGGCGATGATACCCGCTACCGGTTATGAAATTGTATCTGGTTGTTCCTTGGGGGATGTGACACCCTCGGTGATCCGCTACCTGTTTTCGAAAGGCAATGAATACTCAATTGAAAGTGGCAAAGATCAAGATGCTGATGCTTTTGGCTTCTTATTGGGGAGTGATCATCCAGTTTACAAAATAATTCCCGATAAATTACCCCGTGTCCGAGATCCGTATGCCTGGTACTTGCGAGTTCCAGATTTGCCTGGATTCATCCAACACATTTCTCCCACCCTGGAAGCAAGGCTTGCTATATCACCGTTGGCAGGCCATAGCGGAGAATTAAAGTTGACATTTTATCGTTCGGGGTTGCGAATGGTCTTTAAGGCAGGTCGGATTGTAGAAATAGGTGAATGGAAACCAACCCCTCAAGGACACTCTGGTGATGCGGGTTTCCCCGGGTTAACTTTTTTGCAGCTGGTTTTTGGGTACCGAAATCTGGCAGAACTGAAATTTGCTTTCGCAGATTGCTGGACGAAGAACGACCAGGTGCACGCACTGCTTGAAATCCTGTTTCCAAAACTTGCTTCAAGAGTCTGGCCGGTCTCTTGAGCAGTTCAGATTATGGGGTTGTGGTGGCTTTCTCAGGCAGGTAAACAGGTGTGTTCCAATGGCTGTAATTCGGAAGTTGGCCGCGCACAGCCTGCAGATAAAGTTCCCTCAAGCGTGATGCAACCGGTCCCATCTTACCGCTGCCGATCAATCGGTGATCGACCTGGGTGATTGCGACAATTTGCGCAGCTGTACCGGTCAAGAAGAGCTCTTCGCTCATATAAATCTCAGTCCGGTCGATGGGGCGTTCAACTACCTCCACCTGCAGCTCTTTGCTTGCCAGCTCCATAACCGTGCGCCGGGTGATCCCCTCGAGAATGTTTTCGGTAATTGGCGGTGTGATCAGGACGCCATTACGCATCATGAAGACATTCATCGCGCTGCCTTCAGAGACATGTCCTTCCTGAGTGAGCACCAGGGCTTCATCGTATCCGGACATGACAGCATCAGTTTTGATCAATGCTGAACTGGCATACGCTCCGCTCACTTTTCCGCGGGCTGGGATGGAGTTGTCATCCAGGCGTCGCCAGGATGAAACTGTGACATGAGCATTTGTATCGTTAGCCAGGTAGCTCTCGAATGGCACGGCTGCAATCGAGATCTCATCGTGCAGATCATGCAGCTTGACGCCAACGATTTCATCTGCTTTATATGCCAGTGGGCGGATATAAATATCGCAGCGATACTCTTCTTTGCGTAATAGATCGAGCGTTATTTGGGTCAGGCTTTCGGGGGTGTGGTCAAATTCCATGCACATGATTTTGGCCGAATTCAGCAGCCGTTGGAAGTGGTCATGAGCCCGGAATACAAACTGCTGTTCTTGCTCTTCATTCCAGTAAGCGCGTACGCCAGCAAAGACGGCTGTGCCATAATTGAAACCATGGGTTAATACACCAACCTTTGCTTCTGAATACGGGACGATCTCGCCTTTAAAAAACGCATACTTTGGAAGAGTCACAGGTAAACCTCCTGGGTTAAAATCGGACGAATTCTATCTTGGTAAATAAATTATAACCTGTAGTTCGACCGAACAGAAATAAGGGAAGGATTAATTCAGGACTAGCCACCTTACACTTTGGTAGAAAATGCTGGAGTGAGATCCTGAGCGAAGTTTACGAAGTTGAATCCTGAACGAAGTGATGGACGAAGGACGCTTACGGAAGTACTCTTCGACTGCATTCGCATCGTCTGTGCTCAGCGCAGGCCTTTCCGCTCAGAGTGCCTTCGTGCGCTATTATTGAAAACTGT
>JBEQLH010000209.1:0-5629 GCA_040326075.1 Anaerolineales bacterium | reverse complement strand
AAACCGCTTGAAGAAGTAGCTGCCTGGGCTGCGGAAAATGGCTTCGAAACGCTGGAGATCGCCAGCTGGCCGCTTGAGAAGGCTGCCCGCCGCTACGCAGGTATTACAACCGTTGATGTGACCGATTTTGATACCGCCAAAGCCAGGGAAGTTCACGCGGTTCTAAATAACTACGGTCTGAGCATCTCGTCCCTGGGTTATTACCCAAACCCGCTCCATCCAGATCCCGAACACCGCCAGGTCGTGATTGATCATCTTAAAAAGGTGATCCTGGCCGCGGAACTGCTTGAAGTACCCATTGTGGGGACTTTTGTGGGCAAGGATAAAGATAAAACAGTGCCTGATAACCTGGAATCCTTCGCCAAAATCTGGCCCCCGATCGTCAAGTTTGCTGCTGAACACCAGGTCAAAATCGCCATCGAAAACTGCCCGATGATCTTCTCTTACGATGAATGGCCAGGCGGTAACAACCTGGCAGGCAGCCCAGCAGTCTGGAAGAAAATGTGGGAGATCCTTCCAGATGAGAATTTCGGCCTCAACCTCGATCCATCGCACTTGATTTTGCAGATGATCGATTACGAGCGGGTCGTCTACGAGTTCAAAGACAAGATTTTCCACGTCCATGCCAAGGATTTAGAGATCGATCACGAAGGCCTGTACCAGAACGGTGTGCTCTCGCAAGGCATGGGCTGGCAAGTTCCACGTCTCCCTGGTTTGGGCGACATCGACTGGGGTAAGTTCATCTCTGCCCTCTACCGGGTAGGCTATGATTATGTGATCAGCATTGAGCATGAAGACCGGGCCTTCGAGAAAACCGAAGAATTGATCAAACGCGGCTTCCTGCTCTCGCGGGATGTACTGCGTCCTTATATTAAATGACCCGAAAATACATTGGCTGCGACCTGGGTGGAACTAACCTGCGCGCCGGGATCGTCGATCCTCAAAGCGGGCGGGTCTCCCATCTGCATACGACTCTCACCCTGGCACGCGAAGGCCATGATGCTGTTATGGCGCGCATAGGCGTGCTCATCGAACAGACGATCGATGCTAGTGGTTTAAGCAAAGACGAGATCGGCGGCGTCGGGATCGGAGCCCCGGGGGTGCTTGATCTTGAACGCGGCCTGACACTCATGCTGCCCAACCTTTATGGCACCTGGCCCGAAATCCCTCTCCGGGATACGATATCAGAATTTACTGGATTGCCCACGACGCTGCTCAATGATGTGCGTTCGATCACCTTTGGGGAATGGCGCTTTGGTGCGGGTCAGGGAGTGGATACGATGGCCTGCTTCGCGGTGGGCACTGGTATCGGTGGTGGATTGGTTGTCAATGGACAGCTGCATCTTGGTATTGGCGGCACCGGGGGAGAACTGGGACACCAGATGATTGACTTCAACGGCAAACCCTGCAGCTGCGGCAACCGCGGCTGTTTGGAAGCTTATGCCTCCGGCCCAGCTATAGCTGCAATGGGCATGAAGGCCGTTGTCCAGGGAATTACCACGTCCATTGGTGAATTGGTGGATTTCGACCTCAATAAAATTAACCCGAAAATCATCGCCCAGGCTGCCTCTCAGGGAGATGAGGTCGCCCAAAACATCATCGAAGAGGCTGGTTTCTATATAGGCATCGCAGCTGCTAATGTCTGCGCTGCGATCGGCCCACGTAAAATCGTAATTGCTGGTGGGGTCTCCCGGATTGGTGAACCACTCCTGGCGCCAATCCGCAGAACCATTCGCGAACGCGTCTGCGTCATGCCGGTTGAACAGGTCGAGGTTATTCAGGCTCAACTTGGTGATGATGCCGGTGTGATCGGTACAGCTTTATGGGCCGCGGATAAATTCAACTAGAGAAGGGGGTGCTACAAACTTTGGGGACAGCTTCGATGAATAGGTTGACGTGCGAACGATTGCATGCGGAATGTGGCACGAGCACTTACACTCTGTTCAACGATAGCCACGTCAGCCCCAGCGGGCAATAAGCAGCCGCGAAGCACTCAATGATCAAAGTGATACTCAGCCGATGTGACCTTTCCCACTGGAGCGACATAGATAGCAAACTCTTCCTTTCCATCCACACCCAGAATCCTGTCCACTTTTACCTGATCGTAGGTGATCGCACACGTGCCGGCACCAATTGCTTCACTCGCAAGGTAGAGGTTCTGGCATATGTGACCCGACTCCTGGGCGATCATCTTGTGGGCAACAATGCTGTATCGCCATTCTGTTCGATAGGGAATGGTCGCCCAGATGAACACTACCGTGCTCCTTTGAACCCACCGCATAAATCCATCCGCGACCTGTTCAGTCAATTCTGTACCTGCACGCAAGAACAGCAGTTTATGCTCCACAGACAAGTATCGGTATAGGCCAGGATCCAATCCCTTCACGCGATTCACAAGCAGATAAGTCTCGAAGGGATGGCGCCCGCCCGCCGAAGGTACAGTCCGCAAGGTAGCTTGAGCTTTAACAGCGTCAGGATCCTTTGACGCCAACCAATCCCCGAACGCTTGGGTGGCATGATCGTTGATTCCCTGAGTTGCCCATAAGAGGAAGGACAGTTCTTCCAAGGTCAACGGCTGCTCAGTGAATTCTCGACGACTTCTCCTCCGCCGGATGGCTTGTATCACCGGCATTTGGCCAATTGTCAAATCATCCGGTGCGACCAGATCAATCAGCGTCGCGCCTTCTGGATATGACTTTTGAGGTGGAGGAAGTGGCACCCCTTTCTTTTGATCTGATTCGTAATTCTTCCACTCTTCCCAGCGATCAGACTTGAGGAACTCGCGATAAGTTTCCATACGCCTCCTTGTCAGCCGCACCTCCTAATCAGAGGCGGCAATTATTAGTTCCGAGCTGAACGGCCAGGGTATTTCCGACCGCATACTTTGCTCCCTATCTTATATGCATTGGTTAAAGAGTTTCGATACAAAAAGTAACGGGTTGATAAGTAAAAAATTTTATGTATTATCTCCACTTTGACATATTACACAAACATATTGTGGGTATTTGAACCTGCTCCAAATAGAAAAAACCGAAGGCAACATCCTTTTAGAAAAGGAACCTTCGGCAGCTACTGAGATAGTTTCATACATTCCGCCGCTAAGATGTCTGCATAAGCGAGTTATCAAGATTGTTATAACTTATTAAATAGATTAATGCAACAATCCTTTAGAATAGTGTTTGCAACAACAGCGTTTGGTGAGTTTTGAAAATTGGTGCGAACACGATGATTTCCATTCAGAGAATGGCACTACCACATTGCCCCTGATACCCAGGCGGTATCACCAGGGCACTGGCACCCGGGATATTGAATCTTAACCTACTTACCATTTCCACGAACCTCAGCAATTTTGAAATTTGTGAATCTTATGCCGGGTATCCTACATACCTCCCCTTTGCTTCATCATATAATCGAATTCCCAGCAATTTGAGAGTATCCCAAAGCGTGATTGGCTTCACTGCTAACTCAGGATGTTCTTTCAAGAGGATCGGAAGGTGATAGTTGGGGATCAAGTGAGATAAGTGATGCAAATGGTGAAACCCGATATTTCCTGTAAAGAACCGCAAAATTTCTGGCAGCTGGTAATATGAACTCCCTTGCATGCAGGCTGTCAGGTAATCCCACTCATCATCTCTTGCCCAATAAGCACCCGGGAACTGATGCTGGATATAAAAGAGCCAAACACCAACGGATAACGCTATCATCATTACAGGCATTTGAATAAGCAAATAAGCTCTCCATCCAATTAACATGCTGACCGACACTCCTATAACAAGTAAGGCTGTATCTGTTAGTAATATGCTTCTCTTATCTTGTGGGTCCATGCCAGGAAACGGAATCCTTTGTGCAAGAAGCATATTGACCCAGGCCCCAACCGTAAAAAGTATTAGTGGATTTCTATAAACTCTGTAGGTGAGCTTTTTCCATTTATTTGCTTCATTCCACTCATCCACAGTCATCATCCAAACGTCACCTTTGCCACGCTGATCGAGCTTGGCTACAGTTGCATGGTGCTTGGCATGAGCTCGTCTCCAAAAATGATATGGCGTAAATGTCAATATCCCTGTTATCACACCAAGAATATCATTGGCTTTTTTATTTTTAGAACCAAAAAAGCTCTGATGGCCGCAATCATGGAAAATGATAAATGTCCTTACAGCAAATCCTGCTGCCAGAATAGCCAATAGCAACGTCCACCAATAAGAAATTTCTAAAGTGAAATACATCAAGATCATCATGCCTATATATGGAACTACTGATGTTAATATTTGACCAACCGCCTTCGGGAAATCAGGTACTTGATACTTTCTTATTATTTCATTCCAATTAACTCTTTCAAAACTCTGAACAAACGTGTTCATTTTCGCTCCCATTAAATGTGCTGATACGAGTATGAAACCCCCTAGCGGTAGATTTAAATGTGAACTTATACAAGCAAATAGTCAATAAAATACTACCCTTTTACAGCTCATGAAAACTGTGAGACTATGTGTATAGTTAGCGAACTCTCCGTCAGGGGAGTTCTTGTTTGGAAAGGAGGTGATTATTTTGGCATCGCTCAAATAATTCATTGGGCCTGGCCAAACAGCTCTCAAAATGACGGCTAATAATATTCCGGTATTTACTGGCTGACCTAACCGCTTCCAACCAGGTGAAAGAAAATGTCTGTCTGGGATTAACATTGGCAAGAGTACAAATCCCTTAATGAACTAAATTCTTATTCCGTTAGTCAGTAATCACCAGGAAATTTGCTCTTTATATTTTTGTTCCCAAAATGAAGGTTTGCATTTAGAAATTATTTCATCTATTTTATTACATATGGGTTCAAATCACCATCCAATAAACAGGCTTGGTCTACTTTGGTCGGGAGCGCTCGATAATTCAACCCATTGTTGGATACCCTTGATACAAAATCCTTGACCTCTACTAGATTGACTCACCCTGACTCCTGGAGAGTCCAAAGAGTCCGCTAGTGCGCACAACCAATCTGGGAGTCAATGGGTGGCTAAAACCGCTAAAAGGCGGTTTTTTTGCATTCTGACAATAAGTGCCGTAGATGCTAAACCTGCGACCCTCAAGAAATTGACCCTACAGGGAATAGCTATTCTTGCAACCCTGGGGTCGTTAGTTTGAGGCCTGTACTCATTACTTTTAAAAATGTAGCTTTTACGATGAATCTTAGATCGTCGGGCTCGATGAGCAGATTGATCGGGTTGCCGCTATCTGATGTTGTCTTCGTCCTGACACCATCCTGCCAAATAACTATGATATGCTTTTGTTGATGACTCACCGCATTCTTGTTGTGGACGACGAACCTGCCGTGACCGATCTGCTAGCTTACAACCTTCGCAAGGCCCATTACGAAGTGATGGTTGCCAATGATGGAAATGAAGCATTGCGTCTGGCGTATGAAGCGTCACCCGACCTGATCCTGCTTGACCTGATGATCCCCGAAGTAGATGGGCTGGACGTCTGTCGTGAACTGCGCAAGACAAGTGGCGTACCGATCATCATGATCACTGCTCGCGGCGAAGAAACTGATCGCGTTGTCGGTCTGGAACTGGGCGCCGACGATTATGTTACCAAACCCTTCAGCGTGCGCGAGTTGATGGCACGTATCAAGGCTGTG
>JBEQLH010000037.1:12070-16185 GCA_040326075.1 Anaerolineales bacterium | reverse complement strand
TGGCCCCTGCAAGCCACATATACGAAGGCCTGACTAAATTTGAACCAGGTAAGACGACCCCCCTTCCAGCCTTGGCTACTTCTTGGGAAGCCACTGAAGATGGCCTCGAGTGGACCTTTTCCCTGCAAGAAGGGGTGACCTTCCACGATGGAACACCCTTCAACGCCGATGCGGTGGTCTTTAACTTCGAGCGCTGGTGGGACACCGAACACCCCTACAACCTGGGCGCAGACCAGTTCATCTACTGGGATTACATGTTCCAGGGTTTCAAGGGTGACGAGAACAGTGTTTTAGCCGGGATTGAAAAGGTCGATGACTACACCGTCAAGCTGATTCTCAGCAAGAATAACGCCAGCCTGCTCAACACCCTGGCTATGGAGAATTTCCGCTTTGCCAGCCCTACTGCGATTCAAGAACAGGGTGATATCTACGCCACCGCCGAAGGTCTGGCGGTCGGCACTGGACCCTTCATGGTCGATGAGTGGGTCAAGGAAGATCACCTGACCCTGGCCCGCAACGATGACTATTGGGGCCAGATGCCTACCCTGGATAAGATCGTCTACCGGGTGATCCCCGATACCACAGCTGCTTTCCTGGCCCTCCAGGCAGGAGACATAGACATGCAGAGTATGTGGGCCGCGCCTGCTCCCGACGACATCCTAGCTGCGAAGGACGATCCAAACCTTAAGATAATGGCCAATCCGGCCTTTAATGTTGGCTATCTGGGCTTCAACCATGCCAAGGAATGGCTGCAGAACGAAAATGTCCGTTTGGCTATCGCCCATGCGATCGACAAGCAGGCTGTTGTCGGTGCTCTCAACCCGGACAATGCGGTACCGGCCAACCAATTCCAGCCTCAAGCCCTGTGGGGTTACAACAACGACATCGTCGATTACCCCTACGACCCTGCGCTGGCAGCAGAATTCATGCAGGCTGCCCTTGATGAAGGGGTAGTGATCCCTGACCCGGCTGTCTTCTATGCCATGCCAATCTCGCGGGCCTACTTCCCGCAGCCCCTACAACTTGCAGAGTTGATCCAGGCTTACCTGGCTGAGATCGGCCTCAACACCCAGATTGAGTCACCAGCCTGGCCCGATCCATACCTCAGTGATGTTGAAGAGGATGGTACCAAACACGACCTGGTTTTGCTGGGTTGGGTCGGCGACAACGGTGACCCGGACAACTTCCTGTGCATCTTCTTCTGCGGTGGTGATACCACCTTCAATAATGATGGCGAAGGGGGTGGCTTGCCACCCGATGAAGAGATCGCCGAATTGCTGCGAGAGGCAGTCACCATCACGGATTTCGAGACTCGCAAGGCTGCTTACGAGCAGATCAACCAGATGATCTTCGACCAGGTGCTAAGTGTGCCGATCCAGCACGTCGCGCCACCCACCTCTATGAGGGCTAACGTTGAAGGTTACATCCCCAGCCCGATCCGCGAAGATCTAACCTACATCACTAAGTAGTTTTTTGGCTGGAGATCAAAATCTTGAACCAGGGGGACGCGTGTCCCCCTGGTTCATTCCATTTAATTTTGCGGTAATATTTGCAGAGTATAATCGCCATACCGTATTGATCTCGGTCTGAAATAGGAACTAAATGTCTCAGTACATTCTGCGCCGTTTAATGCTGGCAATCCCAGTCCTCATTGGGGTTACCTTCGTGGCCTACGCCATGCTCTTGCTGACGGGTGATCCGACGGGTGCCCTGGCCGGTGAGCACGCCACACCAGAGCTGCGGGCTGCCATAAGAGAACGTTACGGCCTGGATGATCCAATTTACATCCAGTATGGACGGTTCCTGTCCCAGATCTTTCAGGGGGATTTGGGGACATCCATAATGACCAAATCTCCTGTGGTAAACGAACTGAGACAGTTCCTGCCGGCTACCATTGAACTGGCCCTGGCAGCCATGACCATCGCGGTGATCGTCGGCCTCCCGCTCGGTGTGATCGCGGGCTATAAACACAACTCTTTCGTTGATTTAAACACCACGGTCCTGGCCTTGGTTGGAGTTTCGATGCCGATCTTCTGGCTGGCTTTGATGCTGCTGTGGGTGTTTGGGCTGAAATTGGGCTGGTTTCCAACTTCTGGTCGCATCGATCCAACGATCGAGCTCAATACGATCACCAATCTCTATGTTTTGGACAGCATCCTGACCCTCAATTTCGAAGCCCTGAAAAGCTCCCTGCACCATCTGGCTTTACCGGCCATTGCCCTGGCCACCATCCCGACCGCCTTCATCGCCCGCATCACACGCTCATCGATGCTGGATGTGCTCAATGCGGAATACATCCGCACCGCCCGGGCTAAGGGCGTAATGGAGTTTACTGTTGTCAACCGGCATGCCCTGAAGAACGCCATGCTGCCGGTGATCACCGTGATCGGTCTGCAAACTGGCTTCCTGCTGGCGGGGGCGATCCTGACCGAAACTATCTTCGCCTGGCCGGGGATGGGCCGCTGGATCGTGAATGCCATTGTGGCGCGTAATTTTCCAGTGGTGCAGGCGGGAGTCCTGGTATTTGCAATTATCTTCGTCTTTGTCAATATTATCGTCGACATCTCTTATGCGTGGTTTGACCCGCGCATCAGGTATCAATAAATCATGGCCGATCAACAAGCTGAACACCTTAATAGTGCCAACCCTCCTTATGCCCACCATGTGGCCAGCTTAGAGGCGGTTGAACCCCGTTCTCCTACCAAGGACATTATCCGGCGCTTGTTTCGCAATAAACTGGCTATCGCGGGTATGGTGATTCTTGGGATCATAATATTTGTAGCTGTATTTGCTCCCTTATTAGCTTCACAGGACCCCAACGAAAATGGGGTTTATAAGGTTTATCCCAGTGAAAATAAGCAGCCTCCTTCCTGGGAGCATCCCATGGGCACCGATGATCTCGGTCGCGACATGTCGAGCCTGATCTTCTATGGGGCCAGGATATCCGTACGGGTGGGTGTCTTCGCGGTTGGGCTTGCCATCCTGGTGGGTGCGACGTTGGGGGCAATCGCGGGCTATGCTGGCGGGAATATGGACAACATCATCATGCGCCTCATGGATATCATGCTTTCCTTTCCAAGCATTCTGTTAGCCCTGGTGATCGTGGTTGCTATCGGTCCCGGTCTGTTCAATGCCATGCTGGCAGTCGGCATTGTTTCTATTCCGACCTTTGCTCGCATCACCCGTGCTGCGGTAATCAAAGAAAACGAGAATGTATATGTCATGGCGGCCAGATCGCTCGGAGCTGGCAGCAACAGGGTTCTCTGGCGGCACATCGTGCCCAATTCGCTCTCACCGCTGATTGTGGCTGCTTCGCTGGGGATCGGCGTAGCGATTTTGGATGCCGCTGGGCTCGGATTCTTAGGACTCGGCGCCCAACCACCCACCCCGGAGTGGGGCTTGATGCTCAGCCGCAATAAAAGTCAAATGTTCACCTCGCCCTGGATGGTGATTTTTCCCGGCGTGGCGATCATGTTCCTGGTTCTGGGATTCAACCTGTTGGGCGATGGATTGCGCGATGCACTGGATCCCTGGCTCCGGTAAATTACTTAGCAGTTATTCTATAATATGGAAGAATTCTTACAGATAAAGGATTTGACGACCCGTTTTTACACTGAAGATGGGGTCGTTTACGCGGTCAATGGAGTTTCCTACACGCTGGAAGATGGCGAAATTCTCGGCGTAGTGGGTGAGAGCGGCTGCGGAAAGAGCGTGCATGCCCTATCCATCATGGGGTTGATCCCCAGCCCACCCGGCAAGATCGAGAAGGGTGAGGTTGTTTTTAATGGTCGCGATTTACTTAAAGCCAGCCAGAACGAATTACGAGACGTGCGCGGTTCACAAATCGCCATGGTTTTTCAAGACCCGATGACTTCGTTAAATCCGGTTTTTACGGTTGGCTTTCAGATCACCGAAGCGCTCAACATCCATAAAGGCATGGGCAATGATGAGGCGCGGGAAGTAGCCGGTGATCTGCTGGAGCAGGTCGGTATTCCAGATGCCCATTCACGACTGGATGATTACCCCCACCAATTTTCTGGCGGTATGCGCCAAAGGGCAATGATCGCCATGGCGCTTTCTTGTGACCCAAAGCTCTTGATCGCTGATGAGCCGAC
>JBEQLH010000037.1:3292-11970 GCA_040326075.1 Anaerolineales bacterium | reverse complement strand
GTTCATTACCCCGCCTGGATGAAGCACCCGGCACAGAACTGGTTGCCATCCCTGGTTTACCGCCCGATCTGTTATCGTTGCCCAAGGGATGTCCATTTGTTTTTCGCTGCATGTATGCTGTCGACCGCTGCCTGGAGGAAATGCCCCCCTTAGAGCCGACTGATGGAATGAATCATACCGTTGCCTGTTGGCGTTGGAAGGAAATTGTAGGCAAGGCGTGATTATTTATGTCTCCTGAACAAGAAGCCCTGGTCCAAGTCCGCAACCTCAAGAAATATTTCCCAATCTATAAGGGAGCTCTGATCCAACGCCATGTGGGCGATATCAAAGCTGTGGACGGTGTCAGTTTCGACATCTTCAAAGGTGAAACATTAGGGCTGGTTGGGGAGACTGGTAGTGGAAAGACCACCGTCGGTCGCACGATGATCCGCCTCTATGAGCCAACGGAAGGCGAGGTGACACTGGATGGGGTCAACCTTTTCAACCTTAAATCAAAGGATATGTCCCAGATCAGGCGGCGGATAGCTATAATCTTTCAAGATCCATATGCTTCATTGAATCCGCGCATGACGATCGGTTCTATTATCGCAGAACCACTTGAAATTCATAAGATCGCGCGTGGAAAGGAAAAGGAAGAGCGGGTGAATGAGCTGCTCAGTTTGGTGGGACTGGGGACATACTGTATCAATCGTTTTCCCTATGAATTCTCTGGTGGACAGCGTCAGCGCATCGGTATAGCCCGTGCTTTAGCTATCAATCCGGACTTGATTGTCTGTGATGAACCGATCTCATCTTTGGATGTCTCTATTCAAGCTCAGGTGGTAAACTTGCTTGAGAAACTTCAAAAACAGCTCGGTCTGACCTACTTGTTTATCGCTCATGACTTGAGCATGGTGCGTCATATCAGTGACCGCATGGCAGTCATGTATTTGGGTAAGATCATGGAGCTGGCTGATCGGGATGAAATTTATTTACGACCTGTGCATCCTTATACGCAAGCTTTGATGTCCGCTGTTCCAGTTCCTGATCCCGATGTTGCTGTGGAGCGAAAGCATATCATCTTAGAGGGAGATATGCCCAGTCCGGCGAACCCGCCGGTGGGATGTAATTTCAGTACGCGCTGCCAATACGCCAAGGACATTTGCCATGAGCAAGATCCAGAGTTCAGGGAGGTGAAGGCCGATCACTTCGTGGCCTGCCACTTTGCTGAAGATTTCCTTTAATTAACAATCCCAATGCCGCTAATCTTTCCCCCCAAATCCCAGCAATTATTGGCTGGGATACATTTTTGTATGGTCAGCACCTTTGACAATCCAATCTGCAAGGACTAAAATTCATATAGAACTAAAATTCATTGGAGTAATTTAGTTGATGAGTGCCTGGCCGGGAAAATTTGTAATTGGGCTGACAGGGAATATCGCCACCGGGAAGAGCGTTGTGCGAAAAATGCTCGAACACCTCGGAGCGTATGGGATCGATGCTGATGCTCTTGCTCATCGCGCCATCGCTGATGATGCGCCAGGTTACCAACCCGTTATTGACACATTTGGTAGCTGGATTTTAGCCCAGGATGGCCAAATTGACCGCACCCGTCTTGCTCAAATAGTGTTTTCAGATTCAGAGGCACTTGAACAGCTTGAAGCAATAGTCCATCCCTTGGTAAGACAAGCGATAGACTTATTGGTACGCCGCGCCAGTCAAAAGATCATTGTCATAGAAGCCATCAAATTGCTGGAAGGACCTTTACGTGCAGCATGTGATAATATTTGGGTGACGACCGCGCCCATCGAAACCCAGCTTACACGTTTGCGCATAAAGCGGGGTATGAGTATCGATGTCGCCCGCCAGCGTATTGCAGCTCAACCGCCCCAGGCGCTCAAACTTGAGGCGGCAGACGTGGTCATCGATAATATCGGTACATTTGAGTCTACCTGGAAGCAGGTTCTGGCCGCCTGGCAAAGGAATATCCCAGGTGAGGCAGTTGAGCTGGTTCGCCCTGCTCCAGCAGCTGAAGGGACACTGGTGGTTGAACGGGCTGGACCCCGGCAGGCAAATGAGATCGCCGCATTAATCACCGATATCAGTAAGGGACGCCGGGCGATGAGTGGGACGGATGTGATGGCCGCCTTCGGAGAAAAAGCATTCTTATTGCTCAAGTTCGATGAGCGGTTGGTGGGTCTGGCGGGTTGGCAGGTCGAAAACCTGGTGGCTCGCGTCAGCGATGTCTTTTTGGAGCCTGGTCTGGCATTAGGCGAAGCGGTACGGGTGTTAATGAATGAAATCGAGGTCGCCTCTCGTGAACTACAAAGTGAGGTCCTGTTATTGTTCTTACCACCCCATTTAGGACGGCATAATGCAGTGTGGGATGCCCTGGGATACAGCCCGCGCAATCCACAAGATTTGAAGGTAAGTGCCTGGGAGGAGGCTGCCTTGGAATCCATGCCGGTTGGAACTGTGATGTTTTACAAGCAGCTGCGCAAAGACCGGGTATTGAGACCCGTATAATGCAGATGTTCTATTATTGGAGACAATGTGGGAAATTGGTTGACAGTGGAGTTTTAATTCGTGAATGATGTCATCGATGGTTTAATCGATAACTTAACATTCGTTTTCGAGCGCCTGGATTATTTTGGGATAGTAGACGTGATCCTGGTCACCGCGATCTTCTTCCTTATTTTACGTTGGTTGCGTGAGACTCAAGCCATAGTCCTCTTACGGGGCGTATTATTATTGATCGCGATGATCAGTTTGCTAACCAGCCTTGAAGTTCTGCCTGCATTCTCCTGGTTGGTACGGACTACATTACCAGCACTGCTGTTGGTGATTCCTGTTATCTTTGCCCCGGAGATTCGCAGAGCATTGGAACGCTTGGGGAGGGCCGGGGCAATACTAGATGGGGGGCGGGCGTCTTCATCGACCGAAGTTCAAGATACGATCACCTCCGTTGTTGGTGCTACAGCACGTTTATCTGACCGCCGTCACGGGGCGCTGATCGTGCTGCAGCGTGCGGATAATTTAGATGAGTATATAGAAAGTGGGGTAAGGATGAATTCGGAAGTAACCCCGGAATTAATGCTGCAAATTTTCTATCCAAATACCCCTCTCCATGATGGAGCAGTGATTATCGTCGGATCTAAACTTGTTTCTGCATCATCAGTCCTCCCATTATCAGCGAGTGGTGTCTTGTCCAAGTCTCCAGAACGGCAGATGGGACTCCGCCACCGGGCAGCCTTAGGGATCTCGGAAGTGAGCGATGCAGTGGCGGTGGTAGTATCCGAAGAAACAGGATCAATCTCGGTGGTCAATGCAGGTCGCATGATCCGGCGTTTGGATGCTGAACGCCTGGAAAATATTTTACGGGCATTATATCGACCCTCTCAACCAGTTAGAGGAATAACCGGATTCTTCAAGAAATTGTATTCTGGTAGAGGTGGAACTCCTCGAGAGGAGGTCTGAAGGTCTTGTCACCATTCCGCTGGATTGTCAGTAACCTCAGCACTTTGCTGCTTGCAGCTGTCCTGGCAGTTGTAGTCTGGATCTCTGCAGTTACAGCTGCAAATCCCAATGTTGAACAGAGTCGACCGGTACCGCTTGAGATTCTTGGCTTGGATCCGGATATGTTGGTCGTAGGGAATGTTCCCACTCAAGTGCGGGTCTCTCTGGAAGCGCCCAGTTCTGTGATGGATTCGATGAGCGCCTCAGAGAATGCTGTTCAGGCCTGGGTGGACGTCTCCGGTTTAGAGCCAGGTACGCATGATTTGCAGGTAGAGGTCCAGGTAAATGAGTCCTTCCGACCGGTGCGAATCGGTGCTGTGGTCCCAGATATCGTTTCTGTTGCTCTGGAACCGCTGTTAACGCGTACTTATCCAGTAGACCTGGAAGTGACCGGCGAGCCAGCCGCTGGGTACCAGAAAGGCACACCCAGTTATGAGCCATCATCGGTTATCATCTCCGGCGCAGCTTCTTTGGTGACCCAGGTAGAGGAAGTACAGGTTTCCTTGGATATCTCTGGTGCTATTGAGACTATCGAACGGGATGTGACTCTTCTGGCAGTGGATCAAAAAGGGGAACCGGTGTCTGGGGTAAATATCACCCCGGTGGAGGTGAGCGTCACCCAGCCGATCTTCTTGCAAGGCGGATATCAAAATGTGATTGTACGGGTGTTAACAACAGGCCAACCTGAAAATGGTTATAAATTGACCAACATCACCGTCTCACCCCTAAATGTAGTCGTATTCTCAAGCGATCCGCAATTGGTCAACGACTTGCCAGGATATGTGGAAACTGAAGAAGTAGACCTCTCCGGTGCTGAAGATGATTTCGATACCTATGTGGCTATCAATTTACCTGAAGGCGTCTCCGTGGTCGGTGATCAATTTGTGCTTGTTCGGGTAAGCATCGCCGCCATAGAAGGGACTCTGACCATGTCGCTGCCAGTGACACCAATCGGCCTGCTGCCTATTCACGCTGCTTTGGTATCGCCGGAAACAGTAGATGTGATCCTTTCTGGACCTGTACCCATCTTGGATACGCTGACACCAGATGACATCCGGGTGGTGGTGGATGTGTCGGACCTGGATGTGGGCATCTATCAACTCGAACCACAGGTGGAAGTAATTCCGGATCGGATTGAGGTCGAAGCACTTCTACCTTCAACTGTGGCGGTAGAGATCATTATTGCTCCTACGCCCACACCGACCAGCCTCCCATTACCCGCACCTACTGCGACCAGCCAACCCTGAGAGACAGACATGCCAAAACCGATCGTTGCCCTGGTTGGGCGCCCCAACGTTGGGAAGAGCACCTTATTTAACCGCATGGCTGAAGAACGCCTGGCGGTAATAGATGAAATCCCTGGTACAACACGGGACAGATTAATGACAGACGCAACCTGGTCAGGGGTGCTGTTTTCGATCATCGATACGGGAGGCATCGATCCAACCCAAATCAGTAAAGGTCGTTCCCAACAACCGCTCTCAATCGGATCGGCTGATTTTATTAAAGAGATCAAGGAGCAGGCGGAGGTCGCTATCACAGAGGCTGACGCGATCCTGTTTATCGTAGACGGGGAAAGTGGTGTCACTCCTGCTGACTATGAGGTCGCACAAATCCTGCGCCAACACCAGAAAGAGAGAGATGGTGAACCCTGGCCGCCGATCTTCCTGGTAGTGAATAAAGTCGACAACAAGAAACGCCGCTCTCAGGCCTATCAATTCTATGAATTAGGCTTAGGGGAACCCCATCCAATATCAGCACTGCACGGCACCGGCACCGGGGACATGCTGGATTTGCTGGTCTCTTCCTTCCGTCTTTCAGGCCAGGAAGCGGAGGATGACTCGGTAAAAATTGCCATTGTCGGAAAACCGAATGTGGGGAAATCCAGCCTGCTCAACCGGTTGTTGGGTGAGGAGCGCGCCATCGTCAGTCCAATTCCAGGCACCACCCGTGATGCCGTCGATACATATCTAACTTACGAGGATACACCAATAACCCTGATCGATACTGCTGGGATCCGGCGCCGAGGTCGAATTGAACCCGGGGTGGAGAAATTCAGCGTGCTCAGGACGTTCGGCGCCATCGATCGCGCCAGTGTTGCCCTGCTGCTCGTGGATGCTTCAGTTGAATTGACTGCCCAGGATGCCCACATTGCGGGTTATATCATTGATGCCTGGAAGAGTGTTGTGGTGGTGGTAAACAAGTGGGATGCAATTACCAAAGATACTCACACAATGGATGAATACACTCGCTTGTTACGATTGGAATTAAATTTCCTGGCTTATGTGCCCTTGTTATTTATATCAGCCAAGACAGGTCAGCGGGTTGATCAAGTAATTCCAATGGCTTTGCACGTCCATGATGAACGTTTGATGCGCTTATCCACCTCTCAGCTGAACAGGATTCTGCAGGGGGCGCAGGAGGTTCACCCGGCTCCCTCCCACGCTGGGAAACAGCTCAAGATCTATTATGGCACTCAAATTCGTAACGATCCGCCCACATTCTTGCTCTATGTCAATGATCCAAAACTGGCCCATTTTACTTACCAGCGATTCTTGGAAAACCGCATCCGGGAAGCATACAGCTTCCTGGGAACACCCATCCGATTAATATTGCGCCATCGAAGGTAAAATTCCTTTATCTTCCCCATAATTTTCCCTAAAGTAAGAGATTCCTAAGAAATCCCTTAGGTTGAGACATACTCCCTTGACCTGATACTATGCCAACCTTATAATCCAAGCACAGGATCCTGCTGTTTTCCTGGAAATTTCCGGAATAACCGACTATATGAAGAGATTCAATGGAGCATAACTTGGAACAATTCCACACCGAAACGATCGCCGAATCACAAGATTCTGAGGAGAAGCGATCTGGTTTCGGTCGGTTTGTTATCGACATCGTCGAAACATTGATTCTCTCAGTTGTGCTCTTCGCAGCTATCAATGGTGTCTCGGCTCGCATCCGTGTGGATGGTGCCAGCATGGAACCCACTTTGCAGAGTGGCGAGTTTGTAATCGTCAACAAATTGGCTTACTGGTTTGGCGACCCATCGATTGGTGATGTTATTGTCTTTCATTTCCCTCGCGATCCAGATCAGGAATACATTAAACGCATCATTGGTCTTCCAGGCGATCAGGTGGAGATCAAAGACGGAAGTGTATTCGTGAATGGTCAAGTTCTCAGCGAGGATTATATTGCTGCCTCACCTGTTTATCAGGTGTCGACGGAAGTGCCTGAGGACTCCCTTTTCGTCCTCGGAGATAATCGAAATAATTCTTCCGATTCCCATAACTGGGGACCTGTTCCATTGGACTATGTAATCGGTAAAGCCACTTTTATTTATTGGCCTCCAACGGAGTGGGGAGTACTTGACCAACCACGAACTGCCAGCGCCGCTCCTTAGAGAAGTACTATCACCGGAACCTTCGATGACAACAAACCCGGAACCTCACGATAAGCAACCAAAGAAATCAACTCACAATTGTCCTGAGTGTTTGGCTGGCGTGATGCACATGGAAGCAGTGACTTACTTCACCTGGCTGAATAATGAATTGATCACCGTCCCAAATTTCCCGGCATGGGTGTGTGATATGTGTGGACGCAGGGAATTCGATCCGCGAGCGATCACCTGGCTGAATACCTTGCTCAGTCCTGCCACAGGCCGCCCCTCAACCCAAAGTACACGTCGGCGGACCAAGACTTCACCAGGCGATCGGCCACAACCTTAAAGCAATCCTGCGTTTTTCTATACTAGAACCCCCTCAATAAATTTCTTACGAATCGATCGTTAAATACGGTTGCGCAAGATACAGTGCAGCCAATGACTTCGCATCCTGGATTAATCCCTGGGAAACCATCTCGCGCACTTCACTCATGGCTATTGTCTTCACCGTGATAAATTCATCCTCATCACCGGGTAAAGGATCTGCGTGTAAGTCGGTTGCTAGGTAGATGAACATCTGCTCAGTTGAGTAGCCAGGCGCAAGCAAAAATTGTCCTATCATTTTTAGAGACGCCGCTGACATTCCTGTTTCTTCACGCACCTCCCGCAGGGCACAAACCTGTGGGCTTTCCCCTTCATTGAGTGTGCCGGCTGGAAGCTCTAACAATTCTTTACCGACGGCGTGCCTGTATTGGCGGACGAAATAAATATTTCCCTGGGAATCGATCGGGATCAGTGTCACCGCGCCGGGATGAACGACAATATCGAGCAGGGTATCTTTCCCATCTGGCAGGTGAACTTGATCACGGCGCACATCAAACGCCTTGCCATGGTATACAGTTTCTGAATTTATGGTCTCAAAGGGCATGCGATTTTGATCCTGTTAGGATAATGACGAGTAGCCGGTAATATTGACCGGCTACTCTGTTGGTTTCAATAAATATTGGGTATCTGGTTTAAGGGATATGAAGAACTTGCCCAGACGATAAGTTATATGGAGATTTCAACCCATTGGCTTGTGCGATGGCAAGCGGGTCAACGTCACCATACTTGCACGCAACTGTATAAATCGTGTCCCCGGCAACGACCGTGTAATTCGCGGGGTGCTTTAATAGCGCTCTTTGTCCGAAGAAAGTGTTTCCTGTCTGCGGGATTTTCAGTGTGAACCCGACTGGCACGATTGATCCAGAGCCCAACCCGTTCAGGTTAAGCAGCTCAGTTTGGTTGACATTGAAGCGACGGGCGATACAGAAGGGGAATTCACCCTTTTGCAGTTGGTAGCTTTGTGGTACACCAGGTGTCGCCGGGGAGACAGGCACAGGAGTTGGACTAGGCTGTGGTGGTGGTGGTTCGGTTGCCTCAGGCGCAGTTTCAGGAGCAGTCTCAGGGGGGGTGGTTATGGTTGAATCTACCGCAGGTGGCTGGGTTGGAGCAGTCTCGATTTCCCCCCCTCCTGCCACGTAAGTTTGGGTAGCGATGCTGCCAAGCTCTGCCTCTAATGTGCTCATGGCGCTATCGGGGGTTTCTGTCACCACTGGAGGTGTTGATGCAGATAGTTTGCACCCCGAAAGTATGATTGCTGATATCACCAACACAATGAAAATTATATAGCGTGTGGTGGTCATGTTATTCTCCTCCTAGGAATCTCAACTGCTAATATAGCCAGTTTTGCAAATGATTTTTCATTTTCTGCTCATGATACTAGCACAATCCTGATACTGCGTCAAGCAGGTTGAACATC
>JBEQLH010000037.1:1896-3192 GCA_040326075.1 Anaerolineales bacterium | reverse complement strand
ACCACTGCATATATTCCTTGCCGGCAATGTTCTTGAAATCTATCTCTGATGGCACTATAGGAGCATCCAGGCCGATTGAAGAGATCATAATACGGACGGGAGTTTCTGGACCAGGGTGAATTACCGTAGAATTTTCTGGTTTTGGAGAGCCAGGGTTCACCTTTATTGGATCAACCTCTGCCCGGTTGGAAGGCGAAGTGACGGCCTGGACTGGAATCTCTTTGACTGGGTCAATAGTTTGTTTTTGCGGGATAACTGTCCTCTTTTCAATAACAGGCATTACTTCGACGTTCTCTATTTGGGTGCGGAATGGTTTTAATGGCGCAGCGAGTGCGCCAACACCATGTTTTGGTGGCAATTTAATTGACAAGGAAACTGGTTGGAAGATGGCAAAAGTCATTCCTGCTATGGCGAAGAGCGCAAGCAGGAATCCTGAGAAAATGCTCCAGTTGTCTTCCAGTGTATATCTCGCTGTTGCGATTACTTTTTCCATGATATCCGGGTGACAATCCCATGAAAAACCATGCCCAGACCGAGCAAACCCAATCCTAGGTAGAGGAACAGCCAAAAACTGCTCCCCGAGCCTGGACCTGAGGTAGCTTGGTCCACCCCAGTGACGGGAATCAGGATTTGTGGCGTTGGTGTACCTGCTGGTATGGTCGGAGCTGGTATCGTTGGTGGTGTTGTTGGGCTGGCGTCAGGTACAGATCCAGTTGGTGTGACGGTAGGTGGTTTATCGGTAGGTGGTGTATCAGTCGGGGTCAGGGTTACAATGGGATCAGTCGCAACCGGTGTCGATGTATTGGTGGCAGTTGGAGTGTTCGTGGCTGTATTGGTCGGAGTCGCTGTATCTGTCGCTGTGGGTGTGTTGGTGGCTGTTTTAACTAAGTATGTGTTTTTTATTGTGCAAACCCAGGCGTCACCAGGTTCGACAAACACGTCCAAAGGTCCTGCACCGGTTGTATTTGCTAAATCACCTTCCTGATCTTCACAGTCAATTTCTTTGCTGTAAAGATCCAGGTTTGTTCCAGTTCCGGCGATTTCGCCAACATTGTGGGTAATTCCAATTGGTGCCGGATCTGTAGAGAATCCTGCCGAAACTTTCACAGGACCTGTGGAGTCCCCGTCTCCAGCATCCGCGAATTTGGTTTCTTCATCGATTTGCAGGTTAAACAATCCCGGAGCTTCGTCAGGTTCCACATCTTTAATAACCTCTATCGTGCCATCGAGGGGAACCTTGAGGCCTGAAATCTCAACATTATCGCAGGTGCACTTTGCTGTAGTTTCTGCAGTAGT
>JBEQLH010000037.1:0-1796 GCA_040326075.1 Anaerolineales bacterium | reverse complement strand
TAATCATTGTAGCAAGATCCTCCCAATGAGTTAGCATTTCCCCCATCTGTTGCGACGAATACACCAACATCCCATCGCTGGTCGGAGGTAGCAATAAACTGACCCAATAGAGTAACGGTTATATCCTCACCTTCAATACATGAAGTTGGCCCAGAGATAAGAGTATAATCAGCCAGTTGGACGTCATTAGCAGTACAGTTAAGGCTGGTTTCGGTGTTCGGACTCGTGGCGTTAAATCTGTCAACCATGCATCCATCCAAGGAACCACCGTGACTCAGCAACTTCACACCTTGTCCATCAAAACGAACGCTATTGCTCTCAACGGGGAGATTGGATGCAGCTGCATTACTGACCAGCAAGCCAACAATAAGCAGCATCACTGCCGCAAAGCTGGTCAGAAGAATCAAAATTATGCTCTTGTTCTGGATCAGTTTCTTATTCATTTTTCCCTTCCCAGCTCCAACACCCGATTTGGTAAATCAAAAAACCGGCCACATGGACCGGTTTCGCTATTCGCTCCCCATTGACCTTACTACCCAAATGGGTAGATAAGCGACCAGGTTCAGACAATGGATCAACGCTTTTCCCTTAAGGCTTATTAAGTTGTTAATTCTAAGCAAGTGATAACGTAATTCTGAGATCTGTGTTGCGTAGATCAGATTATAACATTTAACCTAGCTAAAGCAATAAAGCAACTTTTCAATCTCACCTTGCTCAGTCCTGTCTAAGACGGGTTGCTATCCCATAGAAGGCGATCCCTAAACCAAAGATCCCGATACCCAGAGGGATGACCAGCCATCCATTAATCCCTGATCCCTGACCAGCTATCCTGGCGCCTGTTACCGGGATCAGGACCATGGGTGTGGACGATCCGGGCAATGGTGTTGGCGGGGGGAGTGTCGCTGGAGGTGTGCGCTTGACCTTCGTTGGCGCTGGTTTATCTTGAGTTCCCGTCGGTGTGGGATTCTTTGGGAGAGGTATCGTAGCAGTTGCGGTCGGTGTATCGGTGGGTGGCAGCTCGGTCTCAGTGGGTGGTGGCGGTTCGGTCGGTGTTATGGTGGTTGGAATCGGTGTATCTGTAGGTTGGGGCGGCGTGGCGGTCGGAAGAGCATTTGTTTTTACATTCAGTCCGACATTTAGCGATCCAGGATCGCCATTTGCTGTAAATACAACCTGGTAAGTTCCCTGCGTCAAATGACCTTCAATCTTTTTTACACCCCGGTTTCCGCCTTCCTTTCCATCCAACACATTAAAATTTCCCAGGGGAGTTACGCCTTTTCCGGTTTCGTCTGTCTGGCAATCGCCTGTGCTGCAGTCGGAAGGGCATCCGGATTTTTCGTAATCCTGGTAATAAAAGAACACCAGGCTGACATTCATCTCAGGCTCGCTGACGTTAAAAGTCCATTGTTTGGTTGGTTTCTGCGGGTTCTTGAGGCGAACCGTTTGATTCCAATCATTTGGTGGTGTGCAGGCTGATATTTGGACAGGATTCTGTGAAGAACTTGTCAAGTCACCCGTTTTGGCAGATACCGGCGAGTATAGGGTTCCGGCGATTATTCCCGTCAGTAAGCACGCGCATCCAAGCAGATAAATCAATCTAGAATTTCGTTTCGAGATAGGTTCAATTGTTATTGCCATAAATAATTCCCAACCCAATGTGTATCTTAGAAAATAAAAACCGACCATATGGGCCGGTTTCGCTATTCGCTCCCCAATAACCTTTCTACCCGGATGGATAGAGAAGCGACCAAATTAGGTTATTGGATCGTTGCAAATCCCTAATGAACCAATATCGA
>JBEQLH010000208.1:0-5644 GCA_040326075.1 Anaerolineales bacterium | reverse complement strand
GCCGATATCGGTTTGGAATGTGTACAATGTGGACGACGTATCCTGTTACCCCGGCGCATTTTAGCCCGTCGTCTGAAAACTATCCTCCCACAAACAGGCGATGAGATGCAGGCGCAATAACCCCCAGCTTCTTACAGAAAATTATGGAATCCAATTCCGATGAGATCCTTTCGCATGACCAGTAAACTCGCCTTCATATTCCTATGCCTCATTGCTGCGATTTTAGCAGGGTGTAATCTGCCTGCCCAGGCGGGGACGACACCCACCCTGAACGTCACCCAGGCGTACCAAACTGTTGAAGCCAGGCTAACCGAAGCAATTGCACTGACACCTAAGTTCTCCGCTACCACATCACCGAGAGCTTCATTGACGCCTGAGCAAGCCACTTCCTCACCAACCCAATTAGTGGAGACCGTCACCCCAGCCTCTACTTCACCTCCAGGCGCTTCCTGCAACCAAGCACTGCCAGGAGTACCCATCGATGTCACCATTCCAGATGACACGAAGCTGCGCCCTGGTGAAGCATTCACCAAGACCTGGCGCCTGCAGAACGTGGGCACCTGTCCCTGGACAAGCGATTACACCTTGGTCTGGTTTTCTGGTGAGAGGCTCGAGGCACCTGTGGAGGTGTCCTTGAATGAAACCGTCACATATGGACAATCGGTTGATCTCTCTGTGGAAATGAAAGCCCCAGATACAGAAGGCACCTATCAAAGCAATTGGAAATTGCAGGATCCTTCTGGGTCGATGTTTGGCATCGGACCTAACTTCGACTCTGCATTTTGGGTGAGAATTATCGTTGAAGGACTGCCGCTTATTACCGGGACGCCAACCGCCACCACCACTATAACCCCAACCGCCACCGCCACTGCGGGAATCCAGATAAGTGGTTCCGCCACACTGGAGCTCGGAAACCTGTACGACCTTGACAATAATCAAATCAACAGCGGCGGTGAGGACCTGGCATACCAGGAATCTGAAGGAACTCACCTGCTGGCGCCGATCGATAACACAGGGATAATCGTCTTCGGTTCCAACCAACCCAACTTGAACGACTGTCAAAATGCAAACCTGGGTTCCGATCCGATAACAGTGAACAACCTGCCCGGAAGCTATATATGCTACCGGACTAACATGGCCCTTCCTGGTTGGGCACTGATCAACAGTGTCGATTTGGAGACTGGTTTCTTAAACCTCGATATTTTTACCTGGTCCATTCCGTAGATTTTATATGAAACGTGCGGGATGTACATATTGAGCCAAGAACGGAATACTTGATTGAGTACTTTATACCTGGTTGCGACACCGATCGGAAATTTGGAGGACATGAGTGTCCGTGCGCTGCGTATCTTAAAGCAGGTAAATTGCATCGCAGCTGAAGACACCCGCCAGACCCGAAAGCTGCTCAAGCACTATGACATCCAGACACCCTCAATCAGCTTCCATGAACACAGCAAACGAAGCAAATTGGATCATTTATTGGGCAAGCTAGACGATGGCGATATGGCCCTTGTATCCGATGCTGGTACACCGCTGCTCAACGATCCGGGATATGAGCTGGTGCAGGAAGCGCTTGAAGCTGGTCATGAGGTAAGTCCAATCCCAGGACCAAGCGCGCCGATTGCAGCCCTGGTGGCATCGGGACTACCTGCAGAGAACTTCTTATACCTGGGTTACCTGCCCCGCAAATCCTCTGACCGCCGCCGAATACTGCGTGAGGTGAGCAAGCTTGCGTACACCCTGATTTTCCTGGAGACACCCCACCGCCTTCTAGACGCTTTCAAGGACATGCTCGAGGAATTGGGAGATCGGGAGCTGGCCGTCGCTCGCGAACTGACCAAGCTGCACGAGGAGTTCTTCCGTGGTCGCATCTCCACAGCCCTAGATTATTACACCACCAATCAACCCCGCGGAGAGATTACACTTATCCTGGCTGGCAACCGAAAAGAAAAAGAAATTTGGCCTGAGGAACGATTGCAGTCAGCTCTGAAAGATGCAAAATCTCAGGGATTCACCCCCGCCCAGATCGCAAAACAGCTGGCCGGTGAATCGGGTTGGCCACGCCGGGAGATTTATCAATTATTAATCGAAATGGAATGAGGAAATTTAATGAATCTTGACGATACTTCCATGTTTGCACAGATCGATGTCCAGGATATGCGCGCCCATATTGATGGGCTGCCGGACCAATTCCGATCTGCCTGGGAGCTTGGATCCCAATTACCTCTTCCGAACTGGGAAGGGATTGAAAGGATAATTGTGGCTGGGATGGGTGGGTCTGCGATTGGCGCCGACCTGGTCGCAGCTTATATCGCCCCCCATTGCCCGGTTCCGGTTGTGGTGCATCGCAACTATTCCCTTCCCGCCTGGGGAGCTGGTGAAGGTACACTGGTTATCACCTCGTCTCACTCAGGCAACACTGAGGAAACACTCACTTCTTTCGAAACCGCTAAAGAGAACAATTGCCGGATCCTGGTTCTATCAACGGGCGGCAAACTGGCTCAAATGTGCCGGGATTCTGATTGCACTCTGTGGCAGTTTGAACACCAAGGTCAACCCCGGGCCGCGGTCGGATTTTCAGCAGGTCTCCTGCTGTCCGCTTTTGCCAGGTTGAGCCTGATCCCAGATCCTGAGCAAGACCTGCACGAGACGATCCAATCTATGAGAATCCAGCAAGAAAACCTGGGGGTTGAGGTTCCTGTGGTAGGCAACCTGGCCAAACGATTGGCTGGACAGATTTACGGTCGTTGGGTAACTGTGATTGGAGCTGACGTCCTGGAACCAGTCGCCAGGCGATGGAAAACTCAGATCAGTGAAATCGCTAAAGCCTGGGGACAATTCGAATCCCTCCCTGAAGCCGATCATAATTCACTGGCTGGATTAGTCCATCCAGAACAGGCTTTATCCCAAACGATGGCACTTTTCCTGAGGGCGCCATCTTACCATTCACGCAACCTGGTACGCAGCAACCTGACGAAAACAGCCTTTATGGTTGAAGGTTTGAATACAGATTTCGTAGACGCTCAAGGGTCTAATGCGTTGGCTCACCAGTGGACTGCCCTGCATCTCGGGGATTACACAGCTTATTATCTGGCGATGGCATACGGAATCGATCCGACCGCTATCTCCGCCTTAGATATGCTCAAAGAGCAAATGGCAAGCAGTGCCTGAAATCCCCTAAAATCAAATGAAAATTAACACCAGGCCCCCAATCAAAGCCCCCAACACCATCCCGGCCACCACATCTGAGGGGTAATGGACACCCATAATAATGCGTGCCAGGCCGACCAGTGGTGCCCAAACTAATAATGTGAGGCCTAACCAGAGCGGTCCCAATCCTAAGGCGATAACCGCAAGCATACCACTGCGGGCAGCATGTCCTGATGGAAATGAATGGGGGTCTGTGCTGCGGTAGATTTTCCCCCACTCACCCTGCGGCCTGCGGCGCTTTACGGTAAACTTGATCACCATCACCACGACTGCAGTAATTGCAATGCCAATGATCATGATCAGCGAAAGGTGTTTCCAATATTCGGTTCCCAACCACCAGAGTAAACCCAAACCGATCAACCAGAACCATGAATCGCCTGAATGAGCCAGGAGGACTGCCAGGATACGGAGAACACTGGAGTTTTCGAGAGTCCGGGATGATCCCGAATACCGCTCATCAAGCGCCTGTAATCTCTGGAGCATATTAGAAAGATGCTCAGGCGTCCTGAGCCTGCTGGCTGGCCGCTAAATCAGTGCGTAATATTTCGAGCTGGTGGGGTTTATCCACATCCATACCTAATTCGGCATACGGGCTGAAAACCGCCTGTCCAGTAATATCCATCCGCTCAGTTACACGTTTCACAGCTCCCTGAATGGTCAGCTGTCCGGACAGCAATAACAATAGATTACCGTAGCCGAGTAAGGAGGCTTGTTTTAAGACGTTTTTCCGAGCTGCGATAATGCGATCCCATAATTCCTCATTTGCATTCACTGTGCTGGCGCGAACCATATTCATATCTCCCCCACAAATTTCGGCATCTTTCAAACGAGTAAAAGTGCGATTGGCTTCCGGAAAGCGCGCCTCCATCACCTGGCGCGGGATCACCGTGTAATAAAGATCAAGATCGGTCTCCATGCTCTTGTCCACCATCCAGTCGATCATCTCTGAATTGATGGCGGGGATATCCGACGAGACAGCTAACACATGCCGGGCATCCGGGTTCAATTCCACAACCTTCTCGATACCAGCCCGAACATTTTGAAGCAGCCCACCTTGATCGGCGACATAAGTGATTGGTTTTGAAAATTTCAACCCATGCTCTTCTGAAAGACTGATTAAGACCACTTGATCGACTGTCTCAGCACCATCAAGAGCGTCTAAAACCCACTGCACCATGGGTTTGCCAGCGATATCCAGAAGGGCTTTTGGCTCTCCCTGGGTAAATTCATATAGAGGATCATCCGGTTCGGGTACTCCTCCAGCCATTACAATAGCATCCATATTAATTTAACTCCTGCAGCTGAGGCTCAAAGCCCAATTTATCCAGCATCTCTTGCAGCTCCTCATTAGTGAGCACACGACCCTTGCCTGAGACAGCGATCAGAGCAGCTTCCATCATGTTTGCTCCAAAAGAACGACCCTCCAGTACAGGGGTAACCGTGACCAGGTATTTAACTCCCGCTGATCTAAAAAGCTCAACGTCTTCGGGTGTGGTTGTGTTGGTCGTGATGACCTTGCCATCCAGGCGTTCCGGCATGTGGCGTTTAATGTAGTGGCAATCACCAGCAATGACTGAACCCCATTGATAGTATTGCTCCCATTTCGGGTCACGGACCTCTTGCTTTTCACCGGTTGGATAGATCCAATCAAATGGCAGCCGTCCGGCGATAGGCATCATGATCGCCGCTAATGTTTTCAGAGTGCTCAATGAGCGAACTGGAAATGGCAAACTCAGGCCAAACATCAAGTCACCAAAAACGCATTCGTAGCCCGCATTAACGAAAGACATCGTCATTCCCCAGCGGTCTGCGCCTAAAGTCATGAAGGTTTTCTTTTCCTGAACGTAATCTCCAAATTGAGACTCAATGAATGGTGCGGCAGAATATTCAAGAGTATTCTTTAATCCGGTCCCATCAACCACTGGAGTCTCTTTAATGAAACGAACCATGGGCTGCACAGAATAGAGGGGGTACCATTTCTGATCGCACATAACCCCTAAATCGGCGCCGCCCACGCCAAAAGCATCCACTTTGCCATCTAAATCTTTATATAGTTGGGCAGCCTTTTCCATATCACCATCGCAGCCAATACGTTCGATGCTCACTTGCTCCCCAAACAATTCAACCTCAACAGCTTTATCACGTTTAGACGAACCTAGACTAACGCTGACTGCACGTTTCATGTTCTTTTTCTCCCTTGGCTGGATCCAAATTAATTTTCAGCGGCCTGATGGAATCGGTGGTTTTACACTTGACGACCATTGTTCCTCTCTGCACTTAATGCATTCTCCCTGAGTATACACCGAACTTCTGAAAATTGAGAACCCTCTCAGGGCATCAAGGATCCATTTTTACATATATCTGGAATCTAGCCACCTGACAGTTTTCAATAATAGCGCACGAAGGCACTCTGAGCGGAAAGGCCTGCGCTGAG
>JBEQLH010000207.1:0-5647 GCA_040326075.1 Anaerolineales bacterium | reverse complement strand
TTCTCGAGTTGGCAGAACCCGTTGAGGAATGGCTAGGAGAGATAAACATCAGCGAGGCCCAGATCGCGTACTTCAAGGAAGTCCTGGATGCCAACCCCGACGTGCGCTGGACGTTCTGCTTCACACACGCGCCGCCCTATTTTACGCCCACAACCGCCGAGAAGGATCCTGGAAACTTCCCCAAGATCGAAGCCCTGCTGGCAGATCGCCCGTACACCGTCATTTCCGCGCACACCCACACCTACGACTACGAACAGCGCAACGGCCGTGACTTTATTACGACGGCCACCAGCGGCGCAATTAATTTGCCGAGGCCCGGCGCCATGGATCATGTAGTCTGGGTCACCATGACCAAGGAAGGCCCCAAGATCGTCAACCTGCTGATGAACGGCATCCTCGATAAGAAGGGCCCCCCCAAGGACGATGCGCTGGAGGAGATAGGCCTGTACCGACCGAAGCCTTGATCTTGAAACCGATTTAGGTGAAAACGAGCGCACCATTGGTGGGCTCAAAAATCATTTGACGATGACCTTCCCGAACATCGCAGGCGCGTAATGAATGGTTTTGTGAGCCTGACATTTACAAAGGAAGAAGTGGTAGAGCGGTACTAGCACTGGATTGGGGAGTTTGTTAAGATCGGGTGATCAATGCTCATTATTTTGATATTGTATCGGTCCTTACTATTTTCTAATGTGCTTAAGTTGATACGATAGGAGATATGAAATATGCGAAGAAGACGCCAGGAACGTAAAGAGGAACGCGAAACCTGAGGTTTTAGCGGGCGAATGGAAATCCCACCGGTCAGGCGGATCAACTGAATATCTGGTTCTGTTTACACAGGCGTTATGTATTCAACAGCCCGAAAAGGCAAGCTCCACATCATCAATAAAACTACATTGTTCCACAAATGCAAACACATCGAGGGGTAAATCAGTGAAGCTCCATAGTGCAAGACTTCTAATCATCCTCCAACGGAAAAACCGAAGGGAAGGTCACAATGGGTATCATAAGAAACATCATCGATGACAATAAATTCTCACCTGCAGATATTCCAGCCTTTGAAGCCAAGCTCTTTTATGAAGGCGCTAAACGAAGGGTTGGTTTGGAACGTTTTGCAGTTTTGATGTTTTTATCAACCTTCATTGCCACCTACGGTGTGATTGGTGATTCCACTGCGACCGTGATCGGGGCTATGATCATCGCTCCTTTAATGCGACCGATTATGGCAGCCACAGCCGGATTGGTTATGGGCAATCTGAAGCGAGCTAGTTTCTCATTCCTGATAATTTTGGCTGGTGTAGTAGGAGTAATTGGATTGTCCTGGCTGATTACGGAAATTACTGTAACGCGTGTAATTTCCTTTGAATTAAATACACAGCTTATCGGTCGAATTTCACCCAGGCTTTTAGATCTTTACGTCGCACTGGCGGCTGGCGCAGCTGGAGCCTTTGCCTTGAGCCGGGATGATGTAGCCGACTCACTGCCAGGGGTGGCAATGGCCATCGCATTGGTACCACCGCTGTGTGTGGTGGGCATTGGACTGGCACAAGGAGAGATTGACGCTGCTCTTGGAGCATTCCTTTTATTCTTGACCAACTTCTTAGCAATTTTACTGGCAGGGGGCGGCGTCTTGGCCCTGTTGGGCTTGAGCACCGCTACTATGAAAGGTCTAACAAGGGATGCCCGGCGCGGTGCGTTCGTGCTTATCGCCTTAGGTATTTTGCTCGTTGCTATCCCTCTCGGAGCAACCTCTATAAGGTTCTTTGAGGATAATCTAGTCAAGCGGGAGACGATTCAGTTAGCCAGGGAGTGGATGCAAGGAACAAGTTATGGTATTGACCGGGTTCGGGTTGCAGGAGACCAGGTGAATCTGGTCATATATGGTTCAGGGGACCGGCCGGCGCTCTCCGAACTGGGAGACCGGTTAAGCGCTTCACTTGACGAGCCTGTTGATATCAATTTGGTCATTGTGCCATCCGCATATGAAAACTATGTGGTCGAGAGGGAGGATTAATATTGAGAGACGCGGTGTTTTAAATTTGATATTCCCTTTGATTACTAATTTACTCATGATGCTGGTGACATGTTGTAGTTCTGGTGCCTTTATACCCGGGAGGCTTTTTTATTTTAGACCAGCATTAGGAATAATTCGTTGGTTAGCTTAGATATGCAATAAAATACTTGCCAGTATCGAATCTAGCTTGTAACATTAGTGCAGGATTTCTTATTTTCATTAGGATTTTTTTCACGAATTATTGAGACATAAACTTAAGGGCATTGCAGGAGGAGATATGACCACCATAATCCTGACGATTCTAGCCATAATCTCAGCATCCATCCACATCTGGGCAGAATATCAAGGGCCGGTTATCCTGATCTACATCTTCAAACCGCTCACCATGGTATTTATTATCTTAATCGCTCTGCTGGCGAAAAAGCCGCCCAGCAGGAAATACAAATACGCCATCATCGCTGGATTGCTCTTCTCAATGGTGGGAGACTTCTTTTTAATGCTCCCTATGGACCTGTTCATTGCTGGCTTGATCAGCTTCCTGATCGCACAGTTGATCTATACTTATGCTTTCCGATCAGGAAGAACCCTGCGGTTTAACTTCGTGGCGATGTTGCTATTTGCAATTTATGGGGTGCTCGTTTTCGTGATCCTATTGCCAGGTTTGAATGGGATGGCAGTCCCTGTGGCTGCCTATATCGTCGTGATTTTGGTGATGGCCTGGCAGGCATGGGATCAGTGGGACCAGGTGAGATCTCGCTGGGCGCTGCTGGCAATGATTGGGGCAATACTGTTCGTGATCTCGGACAGCATACTTGCGCTTAACAAATTTGGGGAGCCATTCGCAGCAGCAAGAGCCTTGACGCTGACCACTTACTTTTCGGCACAGTGGCTGATCGCGAATTCGAACTATACGTAATAATAGATTGGAATGGAGGCTTTATTCAATAATATTTGCGCCATGTCCGTGAACAAAGCTATCTACATGAAGCGCTAAATCCATTGAGAGGACAAGATCTTCGTTCATGGTGTTTCTCATCATGGTTATATAAATCAATGGTCCCAGCAGTTCAGATAGGGCATGCAGCGGATGTTCTTGACGCAGAATGCTTTCTGCCTGGTAGTGGGATAGCAATTGCCCCATGCTCTGTAGAATACTGATTGGTGTGTCGAACATCTCCATCATCTCGGGATAGCATGGCATTTCAGGCAGCTGTAGAAACTAATTAGCGAGAGCAAATCGTAACTTTCAAAAGCCATCTAAACCATGGATTCAAAAACCTCACATTGAAGCCCCAGATAAGCAGATTGGATGCCTGGGAAAAAAACGTGAGCGATCGCCCCGGCGCATTGCGTGGGGGAGAGAATTCTCCTGTACGTTTTCATATTCCGCGCGAGGGGCTAAAGATGGAAGGCGATAGGCCTCCCTTGCCGGGGTTTCCACGTTCGCTGCCTCAGATGATCGGCAGTGTGACCAATATTCGTAAGTCTGTGCGCGATCTCGATCGGAACCCAACCAATGGGAAAAGACAGATTGATCCAAGAACACTGGATGAGCTGTGGGTATTTGCGAAATCAATAGGAGCAGATGAAATCGGCTATGCGTCTGTTCCCCAGGAATGGGTCTTTCAGGATACTGCTATCCGCTACAACCAGGCAATTGTGCTGGTGATGGAGATGGACAAAGAACGCATGAGCCTGGCGCCCAACCCGGATACGGCAGTGATGGTGCATGAGACTTATAACCAGTTAGGGCAAGTATTCAACAAGATAGCAGATTGGCTGCGAGAGCGGGATTATGCGGCGCATGCAGGGTCGCCAGAAGCTGGCTGAAGCAACAGAAATCAACGGAAAATTAATTTTAAAATGGGTCAACCATGTTGACCTGTACCGCATCAATGGTGTCGGTTCTGAGTACGCTGACCTGCTGGAAGCAGCCGGGGTTGATACTGTGGTAGAGCTGGCGCAGCGGAACCCGACGAACCTCTTCGAAAAATTGAATGAGGTGAATGCCGAAAAGAGTTTAGTGCGCAGAGTGCCGACTCTAACGCAGGTTGAGGAATGGGTAAGCCAGGCAATAAGTCTACCTCGGGTCATCACGTATTAATCGAAAAGGTGCCATTCGGCAGTCACAAGCTGCGCTTCGAGTTCGAGGTAACTGGCCAACCGGACATCCGCGCGGCAAGGGGGTGCCCGGTCGTGCCCAGCTCTACTTTGATGATAAGCTGGTTGGGCAGACCGATTTCCCCTACACCACGCCATTCCTGTTTGGCTTGGCGAGTGGAGCGCTGGAGTGCGTCCGTGATAGCGGTTCGCCGGTCACACCGGAGTATGCCCCGCCGTTTGAATTCACCGGTGAGATTGACAGCGTGACGGTGGACGTCAGCGGCGAGCTGATCAAGGATGAGGAAGCAGAGATGCGCCAGATCATGGCGCGGCAGTAGATGCCTGCTAGACAGAGAAAACCAATACTCTTGGTTCTTGATTGAGTAAAGGTCCCAAAGAATATCCATCTATCAAGCAAGCCACAAAGATTATGGGGCTGTCGTAACTGGCAGCCCCTTTACTTTTGTGTTCAGTTCGGCTCAAAGGCAAAAATCCATACACCTCTTTCCTGACCACTACTGGATCTCGGCATCAAGGATAGGCTGTTCAGTTGTAAAGGCCCCCCACGTTCACTTTTGATGTTAACCATCACCATTTATATGCATGTATCTCCAATCTGTGGAATTTTCTACCTGAATGATTGATATTCGGACAATAGATTGTAAATTTATGAGTATAATCTTGTTGAATTAATGTTCCCTATTTTCATGTACCAACTCCATTCAAACCAATTTCCAATGGAGTCAATTCAAAAGATTTAAAGGAGAAAATCATGACTAAAAAACGCCCTTTTGGCGTGACTGTTCTGGCTGTATTGGCGGCTATTGCGGCCATTATCGCCATCATTCACACCCTGCAGATGCTGCATCTTTTCCCAATCAGTGGTCCCTTTGGACAATTTTCCTTTTTCACCTTTGACCTTCTCGGGGCTATTCTATGGGGCGTACTTGCCCTGATTTACATCTGGGTAATGAATATGCTCCGGAATCTAGATCCCCAAGGCTGGCTCTTCGTGGCAGCCCTGTCGGCTCTCAACCTGATCCTGGCGGTGATTTCAATAATTGGGCAATCAACCTGGCAGGCCATGTTGCCGTCTATCGTTGTCAGCGGTTTGATCTTGATCTATACACTGTTACCAGGAACGAAAGAAGCCTTTGGTTTGGCTGATGATGCAACTGGGGAAGCCGTCCCGGCTGCGGCTGTTAAGCCTGTTACAGAACAAGCTGTCGAGCCAGAGATCAGCAGGGCCACAGCTCAGGAGATAGTTTCAGAAACTGAAGCCGCGGCACAGGTGACTGGCGCAGCGGCAACCAGCTCAGATCTATCCTATGTGGAAGGCATTGGGGAGGTCTATGGTGGCAAACTCAAGGAAGTCGGTGTCGATACACCCCAAACGCTGCTCGAGCGTGGTGCGACGTCACAGGGTCGCCAGAAGCTGGCTGAAGCAACAGATATCAGCGGAAAATTAATTTTAGAATGGGTCAACCATGTTGACCTGTACCGCATCAATGGTGTCGGTTCTGAGTACGC
>JBEQLH010000206.1:0-5662 GCA_040326075.1 Anaerolineales bacterium | reverse complement strand
TGAAGTTTCGGTGGGAGGTAATGGTGTCGGTGAAGCGACCTCTTCAATACTGGCGGGAGCAGGAGTTGATGTCGGGGGAGAGGCTTGAGGAGTTTCAGACGGATCAATCGGGCTTGATGGCGATCCCTGGTCACCGGCAGATGCACAAGCTGAAAATATTAATCCAGTTGAGATGACCAGTGTAAAGAGAATGAATTTCTTACAGCTGTTAGATTTAATTGGATGCATGGCTGTGCTCCCTATCTATGCTAGTTATATATGATGGCCAATACTCAGGCATATCCCTCAATGAATGACTTCTTGAATATTCTTCTTCCAGGTACCTCCATCAAAACTCCATCGCGAACCAACCCATGGTGTTCACCTGGAGCAGCATTGGATTCGGAAATCATATTCGGTTTAAAATTCATTATGTAATTAAATTGACAAAAAATCAATATGAAAGATCAAGATATTAAGGATTTACTCTTATCTTTTAGCATGGAGAGAGTCGCGAGATCTTCGGCGTGTCGAGTAAAAGAAAATCCACCCCGGGTAAGACTTCCCCCATTAACCTGGTATTCACCCAACCCAGTATTCCTGGCAAATGGGCATTATTAATTCCCCTAACTTCTAATACCCAACTCACCTAAACCTGGGTAAACTTAACTATACAGCCTATCTCCTGGGATATATACTTGTCAAGAAGAAATCTTACTAAATGTAGAACCCAGTATAGATGGTAGACGAAAGTAAAAATTACCCTCCCAAGAGACAGTATCCCAAGTTTTTCGAGAAAACTGTACCCATTGCCATTGGTATCCTGGTCGTGGTTATCACCGGTGTATTAGTGTTTGCGATCGGAGTTATCTTTGGTTTGTTCAACGGTATCTAGGTAATTCAATCCCACCCATAAGGAGAAACTGATATGACGGTTATTAACACCCTGGTCCCTTTCACATCTGCAATAATTAGTTTTATTTTTGCTTTTGTCATCTTCAAGCGCTACTTCAACCGAAGAGGCGCCCACCTGCTACTGTGGGGAATTGGTATGGTCTTCTACGGGATCGGTGGTTTCACTGAGGCATACTTCGGCGCATTCGGCTGGAATTCTCTGATATTTCGGATGTGGTACTTGTTTGGAGCGATACTCGTGGCGGCCTGGTTAGGACAAGGGACTGTGTACCTATTAGCCAAGAGAAGAGTTGCCAATATATTGATGGTGATTTTAGGGGCTGCTTCGCTGTATGCTGCTATTCGAATTTTCAGTGCTCAGCTTGATCCCAGCCTGTTGACCACCAGCGTGCACACCGGCAGTGAATTGAGTGGACATGCCATTATAACGCCTGGCATCCGCACATTAACACCATTCTTCAATATTTATGGTGTGGTGACATTGGTCGGTGGGGCAGTATATTCAGCGTGGATCTTTTACCGGAAGCGAGTGCTGCTTCACCGCGTAATTGGTAATATCTTGATCGCAGTAGGCGCGTTAGCCCCAGCATTTGGAGGTGCTTTCAGCCGTTTTGGGATCCCCGGCACATTGTATATTGGAGAACTGCTGGGTGCAATCCTAATCTTCCTGGGGTTCTGGCGCGCTACGACACCGATGGCGGAAAAGGAACCCCAAACAGTGAATGAGGCAGTGAGCTAATAATTGGCGGATATATTTTGAAACCATTGCCAATTTAACAACTCCTCTCATCGAGGTAGACCCGGATCGCGTTCGTTTAGGACCTACCTCTATTCAAAATCAGTTAAATACGATAAGATTGCTATACTTGCCAAACGACCTCGGCCTGTGCGGCCGGGGTTGTTGTTTGTTCAGGAAAAATTAATTATCAAAATTATGGAGAAAGTTAAGGTTAGTATGTTGAAAGAACGGAATGATTTAAGGAATATTGCCATCATCGCGCATGTTGACCATGGAAAAACCACCCTGGTGGATGGAATGCTTAAGCAAGCTCGCGTTTTTCGTGAAAACCAACAGGTGGTTGAGCGAGTGATGGATTCAAATGATCTGGAGCGCGAACGCGGGATCACTATCCTGGCGAAGAATACAGCGATAGAGATTTGGGACGATGTCAGCAAACAGAAAGTGAAAATTAATATTGTCGACACTCCAGGTCACGCTGATTTTGGTGGTGAAGTAGAACGCGTGATGAATATGGTCGATGGAGTATTACTCCTGGTGGATGCGGCGGAAGGTCCTATGCCGCAAACTCGTTATGTATTAAAAAAAGCCCTCGAGATGGGTCACCAGGCAATTGTGGTAATCAACAAGGTGGATCGGAAGAATGCGGATCCAGAACGGGTGCTCAACCAAACCTTCGATCTTTTTATTGAATTGGGCGCCAGCGAAATTCAGGCTGATTTCCCAGTAATCTATGCCAATGCGGTCACCGCTCAGGCTGGCCTGACATCCGCGATCGGCCCCGACCTGCAACCGCTGTTCCAGGTGATTTTGAGCCATATACCCGGCCCAAGTGTGGATAGCGAGGCACCGTTGCAAATGCTGGTCACTACCTTGGGTTACGACGAATATCGGGGTGTTACAGCAATCGGGCGGATATTCGCTGGTCAGATCAAAGTAGGTCAGTCATTGGCACGCCTGAAGTTAGATGGACAGATCTTACCTGAACAAGCCCGGTATCTTTATATCCACCAGGGACTCGATCGAACGGAGGTCGAAGCGGCTCAGGCTGGTGAGATAATTGCTCTGGCAGGCCTGGAGGGTATCTCAATAGGTGAAACACTCGCCGACCCGGAAAACCCCCAACCCTTGCCTGCCATCCTGATTGAAGAGCCAACAGTTAAGATGACCTTTAGTGTCAACAGCTCGCCTTTTTCTGGTCGTGAAGGGCAATGGAGTACCTCCCGCAAGCTTCGTGAACGCCTGTACAATGAACTGCGCTCCAACGTGGCACTGCGGGTGGCTGATATGGAGAGTCCTGACTCATTCCTGGTCTCCGGTCGAGGTGAACTTCACCTGGCAATTCTAATTGAGACCATGCGCCGGGAAGGGTACGAATTCCAGGTCTCACGACCTGCTGTAATTCTGCGCCAGGGAGAACACGGTGAAACGTTAGAACCATTCGAAGAGATCAATATCGAAACCAGCCCGGATACGGTCGGTGTCGTGGTTGAGATGCTTAGTGTTCGCCGTGGTCAAATGCTCGACATGAAAGAATCTCAAGAGAGCAGTGTGTATTTGAAATTCCTGGTACCAACACGGGGCTTACTGGGGTTTCGCCACCAATTCCTGACCGCTACCCGAGGTGCTGGTGTGATGCACACCCTATTTCATGGATATTTACCTATTGCAGGTCCAATTAAAGGGCGATCTTCCGGCTCCCTGGTCTCGTGGGAGAGGGGTGTCACTACGACCTTTGGTCTAAAAAACGCTGAGGAGCGCGGCATCCTGTTCTATGGCGCGGGGGTAGAAGTCTATGAAGGAATGGTGATCGGTGAACATCAGCGGCCTGGCGATCTGGCTTTGAATGTGTGTAAGAAAAAACACCTTACCAACATGCGGGCTGCTCGGGCAGATATTGAAATTCGTCTAACCACACCGCGGCGAATGAGTCTTGACGAAGCCATCGAATATATGACTGATGATGAGCTGCTAGAAGTGACGCCACTCAATATCCGCATTCGAAAACAAATTCTTTCCTCCCATGAACGCGGTAAGAATGAAAAGCTTACCAAAGAAGCACCTATCGGTGAGCTGGTTCAATAAATAATCTTCCTGGATTACGGGTTTATCCCTGGTTTGCATAAAGCTTCGTGTGCCTGACCATCGAATTGAAGGAAGATTATCAGCAGGTTGAAACATTTTACAATTTTGGGATTAATCCAATCAAGCAAAATCAGTTCCGAATTCCCCAGAAACCACCATCTCGTGGATCACCCTCACTGGTTCCCAGACTCCATCTTCCATGTTGGACAATAAGATTACAGTTATGTCCTGGTCTGGATAATGGCGGATGAGACCGCTGACACCTGCGTTAATGCCTTCCTTTTGATAACAAACAATCCGATCAGATTTATCAACATAAAACCATAGACCATATCCGTACATCTTTGTCCAATTATCCATTGCACGATAATGAACCTGGGGTGTAAGAAAAGCCTTGGTTAATTCAGGGGAAAGCAGCTCACCGGATTTCACAGCCCGAAGAAATTTGTCCAGGTCGCTTGCAGTCACATAGGCTCCACTATCAGGCGATCCGATGACCGGGAAAGAGTAAATATTCTTCTTCCAACCCTGGACATTGCTGTGTTCGTCATGAATCGGATCGCTCCCTTCGGCGACATTCTCATGAACTCGATCCGAGCGCAAAAAATCTGAATGAGCCATACCAGCTCTGGCAAAGACATTCTGCCTGACATAATCACGATAAGCCATGCCGCTGGCTTTTTCTATCATTAAACCCAACAGCACATAACCACAATTACAGTAACGACAGCCCTGTCCAGGTGGAAAATTGGCGGGCTTATGGATGAATTGTGGCAGGAAATCAGCGGTGGTAGTGACTGAATAATTTGGTTTGGTCTTCCAAAGGTCTTCATAAACTTCCCCATCTTCCTCTTCGCAGTCATCCCCAATGCCTGAGGTGTGGGTTAATAATTGGAAGACATTCACCTCACGTGAAATCACTGTGTCATCTAGATTTATGAATTCAATCACACCTGTCTCGAGATCGAAATAACCCTGGTCGACTAATTGCAACGTAGCCACAGAGGTAAATAGTTTGGTGATCGAAGCAGTGTCAAATCGCATATCAAGTGTGTTCTCGACCTTCCAGGAACGGCTGGCATACCCTAATGCAGTGCTGTACAGGTGTGATTTTCCCTGGGTGAGCAGCACCACGCCAGAATATTTATCTTCTGCTACCAGCTCCTGGAAGTAGCGATCCAGAAGGTTTGTCTGATGCATAAGCAAACTCCTTTATGGCCAGGGGATTGTTACCGGATCGGTGTAGCCATGTTTTTCAACTGTGTAGAGCTTACCACCCGATTCGCCAGAACAGCTTAGTTCATCAGAAAACTCATACGACGACTTATCTGAATGTACTGCGACGGGCACCAGATTACCGTTCTGGCAAATGGTCGCCTCGATCAAATAACCGCGGTAATCATCATCAGTCATCCAGACCGGATCCCAGGTAACAACGACCCGATCGCCATCCCGGGAAGCCCGGACATTACCTGGAGGGCCATAAAGAGACGAATACGGAAGCTGAGATCGATGAACGACTACAGTGCGGATATCTCCCTGCACCTCAACTACAGATGCAGCCACCCAACAATGCCTGTCGAGGTTTTCTGGTTTAATCCACAGCCAGGTACCAGAATAATTGCGCCCGTTCACCTCAGCCTCATCCCCCTGATATAAACCATGAGAATAAAGATAAGCAGTGCCAGGTCCATACCGGCAGTTGGCCTGCATCAAGACAATTACGTCAGGGAAATCAAAGGTTGGTGTGGGTGTGATAGTTGGTGTTGACGTGATGGTCGGAGTGAGAGTGATCGTTGGGGTTCTAGTTAGGGTGGCGGTAGATGTGCGGGTTGCAGTAGAGACCGGCGTTGGTGTGGTTGTTGGTGGCTGGGTGAGCGTGCTGGTCGCAGTCACGGAAGCAGTTGGGGTCGGTGACGGGGATGCCAGGAATTGGAACCCTCC
>JBEQLH010000036.1:7346-16261 GCA_040326075.1 Anaerolineales bacterium | reverse complement strand
CCCAACCAGAGGTCCGCTGAGGGAGGCTTTTGGATGATCACCTCTGGGATACCTAATGCCCTCGCCAGCTGCCGGACCTGCGTTTTATACAGGTCCCCGACCGGGTTAAGCGCGCAGGCAGAATCACCGTAGAGAGTTGTATAGCCTAACAGAATCTCGGTTTTATTCCCCGTTCCGATCACCAACCCTTCAAATGCCTGGGATTGATCATATAAAATAATCATGCGCGCCCGGGCCATTGCATTTCCCCGCCGGAGGTGGTTGGCATCCAGAAAGCGTTCAAACAATGGATCAACCATTTCAGTGATTGGCACGGTGAGCGACTTGATCCCCAGCTCATCGATCACCAGTTGGGCATGTTCCAGCGATTCCGGAGAGGAAGTCTCGTACGGCATACGAATGCCAAGCACATTCTCTGGTCCGAGCGCCTCGACTGTCAGGTAGCAGGATAAGCTTGAGTCAATTCCACCCGATAGTCCAACCACAGCCCGGGAGAAACCCGCCTGAGTGATCCCGGCGTGGATAAAATCGGTAAGTGTTTTGCGTGTTAAATCTGTGTCAATAGAAAGGTCATTTTTATTCATCATGGGCAGGAGGGTCCTTCCGAATCTGAAACCAGGGTACCATCTAAAAACTGGCTGATGATGTCCCGGATGACATCGTAATCAGCCTCCCATATGAAGGTTTCCGCCTTCTGTTGGGGACTATATACCCGGCCCTGGGTGAGCAGCTCTTCAGGGATACCGGTGAAGACCAGGTTTTCTGAATCTAATTTTGGCACCAGGCAGGCCAGTTGAGCAAGTTGTTCCGGGCTGAGGTCGGTGAGCACAGAATCCTGGAAAGCGGCAATGATTTGCGGGATCTTTGTCACCACCGCCGGGCTGGTGACCTTGTCCTTCAAGGCGCACAAGACCATATTTTGGTTGCTGACTCGAGTGAATACATTGTATCTCTTGCGAATGCGGGAGAAGCGTAATGCCTGGTCGCCACTGAAATGCTGCTGTCCGGCGGTGAAATATCCCATATCCTCGGTCTTATCATCAACGGGTGTGCCGTCCACATCTGTGGGGAGATATATATCAATACCTCCTACGGCATCCACAATCTTGATAAAGGTCTGCATATTCACCACCCCATAATGATCGACCGGCAGACCAAAATTCAAGTCTAACGTGCGCGCTAAAAGGCCAGCACCTTCTCCGGGACCTTCATAATAGCCCATACCAGGCGTTCCGTAAAAATATGCCTGGTTTAGCTTGCCGTGGGTAATGCCGTACTCCTGCTCGATATCGGGAATTTCAACCCACAGATCCCGCGGCAAATCCAGCACGGTGACCTTAGGTGTAACAAAATCGATCTGCGCAACGCGGATCACATCCGATAGACCGTACAGATAGTCTGCACTGCCATCGACTCCTAAGGCCAGGATGGTCATTGACTCCGGACCACCGCACATTGGCTTTGGCGTTGCTGAAGGTGCTGGGGTTTCCGTTGGAAAGGTAATTGATTCGGTACTGATGGCCTGGATCGAACCATCATTAGAGTCAGAGCTGCTTGCTAAAGCGGTAGGTGTGTTTATCTCCTGAGTGGCGGCTATTACCTCTGCTATGAGAGTCCGGGTGGGTAATCCCAGACCAGGACCGAGTGGGGCAGTCCAGCGCTGTTTCGCCTGTGGGTATAGGACCAGGGCCAGGATAGCAACTGCACCCAGGAGCACTCCGCCGATAATTAGAACCAGGTTACGTTTGGAAGTTCGCATGTTTAAGGGTGAAGGATCGTCCGATAGCTTTTTCGCACCCCAATCAGGATACTGCGAAGGGGGATTATATCACAGGGGTCTCTGGTCGACCTTCAATCCCGAGCTGCAGATAACGTAAGGCAATGATCGCTAATATGTTAAATACGACCGCGGCCAGGACATTCGGTAATATATCTGGAATAGTTGTCAAAGACTTTCCAAATAGATACAGCGGCGTAGCCATCAAGGCTCCAATGGCGCGACCTAGCGAAACGCTGGCGATGACAACAGCCATAACAGTCGCCCTGGCAGAGGGCATAACCTCAGTCATCATGGGAACACTGCTCACCAGCGCGTATTCAAAGGTAATGTAAAAGAAGAACAATCCCACAATTGCCCCAGTCGTACTCGATCCAAAAATTGGCAATGCCAACGCTGCTAGACAATTTAACCCAAGTCCCAAACTCACCGCCAGCGGTTTCCCCAGCCGGTCAGTGATAGCTGCGGCTAATGATTCACCACCTAACTCAGAGAGACCAATCACCGCCGATGCAGCTCCTAAGGCAGCGATCATTAATCCAAAAGAGTTTTCCAACCAGATTCCAAAAACAAGATTGATCATCTCATTTGCGCAGGCGAACATCATCGCCATTGCCAGACCAGCCTGCACTGGCGGGTAACTCAGGATCTTGCGGAAATTCCACCATAATCCAGATTGGGTTCCAGGTTGGATTTTATCGCGGGGCACCATCCACGCTAACACGCCAAAAGCGATCAGGCCCAGCAGAGTCAGCACCGGAAAAGGTGCGGTCCAACCGTATCTGGAGATTAACAATCCCATCAAGGGCACACCGATGATAAAGCTGAGCGACCAGCCTAACTCGGTGACTGCCAAAACCCTTCCGCGCCGCTGGTAGATCACTCGATCGCCCAGGTAAGCTTGCATGGAAGGGTCGAACACATATTTACCTAACATAGACAGAACCAGCGCCAGCAAAAAAGCCGGGAATGTCGGCCAGATGACGACCAAACCCACCCCAAAAATAAACATAGCCAGGCCAGACAGCATCCCAATTTTCCGCCCGCGGCTGTCCCCGATCGAAGCCAGAAATGGGCTAAAGACGCCTGCCAGAGAGCGCATCGCCAGGGCCAGCGATAGCGTTGCCAGGTCCACCCCCATCCCCCTCCCGAAAGCAGCCAGAAAAGGGTAAACCATGCGGTACATGGTGTTGAGCACTACGCGTGTAGCGGTAAATGCCAGGACCTGGAAACGGAGACGGTTTTTCAATTTGAGGTTATTTGTTGGATCCGAATATCAAAACACCAACTGCATCGTTGGTTGGGTAGCTGTAACCTATCAGACCGTGATTATCCTTCAACGGATGTGGTCTCTATCTTAGATCGTGAATCTATGCCTCGCCACCAGCGCGCCACCTGCCAGACAGCCAGTAGAGTGAGAACAAGTAAAACGATAAAATAAACCTGGATGCGCCAGGCTCCAGAGCCAAAGATCGGTGAGCCGGGGTGCATCACCTGGTCGGTGGTCTGTAAGACATACATCAGGATTAAAGCATACGCCAGGTTCAATGCCGAAGCCCAGGCAGGATTCTCAAGCAGGGTGATTCCAATTTGCAGTACCAGCCCTCCAACAGCAAAAACCATCGCCACGCGCCAGCGTGGCTCGGCCAGAAATAAACCATTCCAATTGGTTTGCATAGCCCACATCGACAATGGCAGATAAGTGACCCAAAAAACCAGGCCGGTGCGTCCCAGGGCACGTGACCAGTATTGCATACCTTTGTGCCTGGCGATCAACCCTACCAGACCAACCACTGCCGCAGCCAGAATTGTGATCATGGCAGCCCAAACCCAAGCTCCATGCAGATAAACGACGCGCACATTCGTACCCAGGGATTTCTCCGCCGGTCCCAGTGCGGTTACGACGACAATGGCCAGCAGGGTGATAACAAACCACAGGACAGATGATTTCATGAATCCCCCAGCATTGGCATCTTAATCCCATGGCGTCTGGCGGCTGCGATCGCTTCAGGGTAGCCAGCATCAGCATGACGCACCACGCCCATCCCCGGATCAGTGGTCAGCACGCGTTCCAATCGTCGAGCAGCTTCAGGGGTACCATCCGCCACGATCACCTGGCCTGCGTGCTGGCTGAATCCGATCCCGACCCCACCACCGTGGTGGAAGGAAACCCAGGTGGCGCCCCCAACCGCGTTGATCAGGGCGTTCAGGATAGCCCAATCGCTGACGGCATCCGTTCCATCCAGCATGCCTTCGGTCTCTCTATTCGGCGAGGCGACCGATCCAGAGTCCAGGTGGTCGCGCCCAATGACGATTGGCGCTTTGACTTCACCTCTGGCTACCAGGTCGTTGAATGCCAGTCCGGCCTTGGCACGCTCTCCGTAGCCGAGCCAGCAAATACGCGCCGGCAATCCCTGGAAGGGTATCCGCTCGCGGGCCATGCGCAGCCAGCGATGCAGGTGCTCATCTTCAGGGAAAAGATCCATGACCACTCGATCGGTGGTGTAGATGTCTTCAGCCTCGCCAGAAAGCGCCACCCATCGAAAAGGACCTTTCCCCTCACAGAAGAGCGGCCGAACGTAAGCCGGGACAAATCCCGGAAAATTGAAAGCCTCTTTAACGCCATAGTCATAAGCGCGCTGGCGAAGATTGTTCCCGTAATCGAATACTTCTGATCCGGCGCGTTGAAAGGCAAGCATTGCTTCTACCTGCCGGGCCATCGATTCCATCGAACGACGTTTGTACTCTTCAAGATCTCGCTCCCGTAAGGCATCCGCCTCCGCAACGCTCAGACCAGCAGGGACGTACATGAGCACATCGTGGGCTGGCGTCTGGTCGGTGACTACATCAGGGGTTACGCCGCGCAAGGCAAGTTCGGGGTAAATCTCGGCTGCATTACCGATCAAACCGATCGATTGTGGCCTCTCCCCATCGATGGCTTCTTCGACCAGGGTCATAGCCTCTTCAAGGGTGTCCACCACCATATCCACATAACCGATTTCAAGCCGGCGTTTCGCTCGTTCTGGATCGACCTCGACGATCAGCCCTACGCCCTGATTCATAGTCACCGCCAATGGTTGGGCGCCGCCCATCCCACCCAAGCCAGCGGTGAGCACGAATTTACCTTTAAGCGAAGACCAACCACGCTGGTGAGCCAACGAACCCAGGGTTTCATAAGTGCCTTGCAGGATACCCTGGGTGCCGATATATATCCAGGAACCAGCAGTCATCTGGCCGAACATCATCAATCCCCTGGCCACTAAATCGTCGAAATGATCTTGTGTAGCCCAATGGGGCACCAGGTTCGAGTTGGCGATCAACACCCGCGGTGCATCGGGATGGGTGGTGAATACTGCCACCGGTTTGCCGGATTGCACCAGTAAGGTTTCGTTGTCCTCCAATTGGCGTAAACTTTCCAGAATTGCGTCGAAAGCCTCCCAGCTGCGCGCGGCCTGTCCCCGTCCGCCATACACAACCAGGTCTTCGGGGCGTTCAGCGACTTCTACATCCAAATTATTCTGGATCATGCGGAAAGGTGCTTCAGTCAACCAGGATTTACAATTTAAATGTGTGCCGCGCGGGGCACGCACAACTCGTGGACTTGCCATCAGATCCTCCTTAATAATAAAAGAGTTCCCCTCCCGGGGGGATTATACGCCGGAAGGGGACATAAACGCAAATCTAATTCAAGATGAACGACGGTTTGATTCTACTCCAGCGTTGGTCTTGGCCTTTCAGGTAACGAGAAAATGTATACATGGCGGGCATTGAATCGCTCAATCCGTCCCGCGCGCACCAGTATTTCTAATTCATCATCCCGGATGGGGTGGATGTCATCGCTCTTTTCGCTGGTGAGGAATTCACCGCTGAGTATGTCTTGAACCACTTCATCCCCCCAATCAATAATCGGCCTTCCATCCTCAAGGACGCAAACCCATTGGCGATCGATAGGTACTCCACTTGGCATGCTACACCTCGCTTCAATACCATCATACCGCAAAATACGGATTAGGAAGGCCGATCAGTGTATAACCTATATAAATTGTTAGCTGAGCTGGACTGCCTCTTTACCATTCGTCTCGGTCACGGAGCCAAAAGATGTGGCATCCAGGCGATTAACCAGGTCAGCCTGGGCGTCGCAAAAGACAGGGCGTAAGGTGCAGGTTTCACCAAATGTGCACGCGCTTCCATCCGCAACGCACTCATTGAGCAGGATGGGGCCATCAATGGCCTCTACAACTTCCAGGAATGAGATCTCGTCTGGAGAACGGGCTAATGAGACACCACCACGGGCGCCGCGCGATGTCTGCAGCAATCCTGCAACAGAAAGCTGGGAGACGATCTTGGCTAAAAATGAGGGCGGAATCTTCTGATCCTCGGCGATTTGACTGGTTGCCGCCCGACGATCAGGACCGAGATTTGACAGATAAGCCACTGCTCGCATGGCATAATCAGCTTGGCGAGTTATTTGCATAGTAAATTCATCCTTTTAGGTCTTATAAAGTTTCTTTATCAGCGATATTTTAGAGTATTTTCACCCGAATTACAAGTGACAGAGGTCATTGCTCCAAGATGACCTTTTACGTGAATTTTTGTCTTAATATGTGTAATAAAATCGTGGTAAGATCGTTATACTTATTGATGAATCAATATATTATTCGCCGAGATTTGGGGTGGAAAATAATAAAACCTTTCATTATGGTGTAAATTACCCTATAAAAAATACGTTTTTACCGATCATGGAGGAAATTTAATGAAGCAGATTTGTGTTATGGGCGTCGGTTATGTTGGATTAGTGACTGCTGCCTGCTTTTCTGACCTGGGAAACCGGGTGATTGCCCTGGATATTAACGAAGAGAGGATTAATGGCTTGAAGCGGGGGGAGATGCCAATTTATGAACCTGGCTTGGAAGAGCTTGTAGATCGGAATGTGCGCTCAGGACGCCTGTCCTTCACAACTTCCTATCCTGAAGCCATGGATGGTTCCGATTTTGCATTCATTGCTGTCGGAACTCCCTCAGGTGTGGATGGAGAGGCGGACTTAAGGCATGTCGCCGCAGTGGCCCGCAGCATCGCTAAGAACATGCGCACGCCATTAATCATCGTCAACAAATCGACAGTTCCTGTAGGTACAGGCGACTGGGTAGCAGAAATCGTCTCCAGTCACCAGACTCAGCCTGTTCCCTTTTCTGTCGTATCCTGCCCGGAATTTTTGCGTGAAGGCGCTGCGATTAGTGACTTCATGCAGCCCCACCGGACAGTGCTTGGCTCATTAGATCACGATGCTGCTGAGAAAGTTGCCCAACTCCATCTGCCCTTACGCGCCCCAATCGTGATTACCGATCTGCGCACTGCAGAGATGATCAAGTATGCTTCAAATGCTTTCCTGGCAACCAAGATATCGTTCGTCAACGAGATCGCAAATATTTGTGAGGAGCTCGGTGCAGATATCAAGGAAGTAGCGATCGGGATGGGCTATGACAAACGCATCGGACCTTACTTCCTGGATGCTGGTCTGGGGTATGGGGGATCATGTTTTCCAAAAGATGTCAAAGCGTTGGCTTACATGGCTGCTGAAAAAGGACGGCACCCGCAGTTGTTAAATGCGGTGATGGATATCAACAACGACCGGCGACCAATGGCTGTCAGCCGTCTGAAGGAAATGATCGGCGAAGTTAACGGGTACACGATCGGGTTGCTGGGCTTATCCTTCAAACCCAACACCGATGATATGCGAGATGCCCCCTCGATTGATATCGCTAAATCCCTCCAGGAGGGAGGCGCTAAAGTGCGCGCCTTCGATCCGGTAGCCATGGAGGTGGCAAAAGAATTCATGCCGGGAGTAGAAATGGCTTCAGATCCATACAGTATGGCAGAAGGTTGTGATGCCTTACTGGTAATGACCGAGTGGAACGAGTTTAAACATCTCGATCTGGAGCGCATCCACGACCTGATGAAGCAGCCCGTGCTCTTTGATGGACGCAATATATACGAACCGGAAAAAATGCGCAGCCTTGGCTTTATGTATCGGGGATTCGGCAGAGGCTACAACGGCCATCTGGTTAACGCCACACCGGAGCAGGATGTCGTCGTCGCTCCGGTATAGAATGGGTTCAATTCGTCCCTGATTCAAGTAAAACTGTGCTATAAAAGGGCACGGAACTGCTGCTCCAACAGCTTCCGTGCCTTTTTGATTATTAAAATGAAAGCTGACCAACCCCCAATTTGTGATTACGAAGGATCCGACTACCAGACATCATTCTGGGAAAAAGGTGATCGAGCCTATGAGGACCAGGTTGAAGCGATCGCCTTGCACCGCCTGCTTCCTGAGTCTGGTGAGATTTTGCTGGAAGTAGGGGCAGGTGCGGGACGGAACACACCTCGCTACCAGGCATATCAACGGATTGTGCTTTTAGATTATTCACGGACCCAGCTTAAACAAGCACAAGAACGGTTGGGAGAAAGCGATCGTTATATCTATGTCGCCGCGGATGCATACCAGCTCCCCTTCGCCCCAGGAGTATTTGACGGTGGGACAATGATCCGCACCCTGCACCACATGGCTGATCCCCAACGAGCGTTAGGGCAGGTTCGCCAGGCGCTTCAACCAGGCGCAGTTTTCATTCTTGAATATGCCAACAAACACAACTTGAAAGCCATTCTCCGCTATGCCCTCCGGCAGCAATCCTGGAATCCATTCAGCCCCGAGGCGGTCGAATTCGCTGGGTTAAATTTTGATTTTCATCCCAGATCAGTTCGTACCTGGTTGGAGGCTTCCGGCTTTTCCGTAGAGCGTCAATTGACAGTCTCACACTTCAGAGTTGGGTCGTTCAAGCGTGTTATCCCCCTGGACGTATTGGTAAAACTTGATTCGCTCGCCCAGCTGAGCGGAGATTGGTGGCAGCTCAGTCCCAGCGTTTTCGTGCTTGCCGGAGCTGTGGGCAGTACTCCTGTCGCTGCACCCGGAGAACTCTTCCGCTGCCTGGCTTGCGATCACTTCCCCCTCCAGCATCTGAACGAATCGATAACTTGCCCCAGCTGTGGTCACAAATGGCTCTTCGAGGATGGGGTTTACGACTTTCGCCTTCAACCAAATAGTTGAAGATTTGCACCTTCAACCAAATAGTTGAAGATTTGC
>JBEQLH010000036.1:2159-7246 GCA_040326075.1 Anaerolineales bacterium | reverse complement strand
AAATAGTTGAAGATTTGCACCTTCAACCGGGTAGTTGAAGATTGAATACTTGCGCTAAATGGTTAGGAATCTCTACGACCTTTCCACTATCCAAAAATGAGATAATCCAAATACCCGCAGAGGTGTCTTTTCTATACCCTGTAAAATCCACCGCAAAACTCGCCCAAATGTCGGCCATCTGGCGATGATATTGTCGTAAGCACCGAAGATCACCGTGCGCTCCACGAAGCGAACCGGCAGCCTGGTGAACAATCTTTCCAGATCCTGACTGGTATAAACCCGCACATGGGGAGCCAGGCGATTGCGCAGTTTGGAGGGTAAGTAATTTACCAGAGGGATATTGCCAAACCAGTAGCGTCCACACCAGTAGATGCCATGCGTCTCAAAGGGGTAACCCCGGTTGGGAACAAAAATAGCGATCCGTCCGCCAGGAACCAATGTGCGAACCATTTCTTCTACGGAGGTGCGATCGTCTTGGACGTGTTCCAGCACCTCATGGCTTAAAATGAAATCAAACGTGGCGCTTGGGAAGGGGATCGCTTCTCCTGCCGCAGCCACGACGTGTTCCGCAAGCTGGTGAGCCTCCTGAGCGCGCGGGAGTTCGTATTCCAAACCAACAGCCATTTGGCTGTGCCGGGCTAAACGGTCCAAGTATATCCCAACCCCACAACCATTTTCAAGCACGCGCCCGTGGATGCGTTCTCCCGCCCCCTCTAATATCATTTGCAGGCGGCGCTCCTGGCCTGAACGCCACACATAGGATGGTTCACCACGCAAGGCAGCCATCTCCATATCGCGATCAGCCATTCACACCCCACGCAATTCTATCTTCCCTGGTTATCAGGTCCCAACCTTCCTGCCATTTGTTTTGGGATTGGACTGCTGAAATCGCCCCACCCATTTGCAGCCCATGAAAGTCCTGCCAGCTGCTGTGTTCCGGGTGAGCGGTCACTGCAGCGCACCCTTCATTGGCTGTATCTTGTGCGTGTTGGCTTTTTGAATCTGAGAAATAATACATATTCAGCTGGTCATCATAAGTATTTATACCGCGGCTGCACGCTGTTCATCACCAACGCCAACCGTCGCAACAATCATCGTGATCAGGTTGAGCAGTTCCTCTTAGGAGTTCTCCAGCTCGACTGAAGTTAAACTTCTTTCCATCTGTGGTAAAAATCATTATCGATCCCGATCCTGGAAAGGACCCGACCGACAGTATTATCGATAATATCATCGATATTCCTTGGTCGAGTATAGAACGCTGGAACCGGAGGGTAAATTACTGCGCCAGACTCAGCTGCCGCACTCATCAGGCGCAGGTGGCCGCTATGCAGCGGTGCCTCACGTACAACCAGGATCAGTGGTCGTCCTTCCTTTAAAGTGACATCAGCGGCCCTGGAGAGCAGGTCGCTGGCAAATGAATTGGCTACCGCAGATAGCGTCTTGATCGAACATGGGATCACGATCATGCCCAGGGAAGAGAATGAGCCAGATGCAATCGCAGCGCCGATGTCGCCGTGCTTATAGGTAAAATCAGCCAGAGTCATTACATCGTTGATCTTCCAATCTGTCTCTTCAGCGATAGTAGCCTGGGCGGCAGGAGATACCACCAGGTGGGTTTCAATATCGATCTGGCTTACCAACTCCAGCAGTCGAATCCCCAGAATCACGCCCGAAGCGCCGGAGATCCCCACGATCAATCTGCGATCTCTATCTTTCATAGCTCATCTCCCAACAGGCAAGCTAATATCAGCCATACAGCCTTCCTGTTTATTTATTTCTTTCCCCAATGGATCGCCACGGTACCCAGCATAAATCGGCGAAACCCCACCTGTTTATATCCAGATGCTTCCATGCAAGCTGCAAGTTGTTCAGCCTCTAAGAATGCCTCAGTCGAGTCTGGTAAGTAGGTATACGCATTCCTCTCACCGGCGATAACACGCCCCAAACCTGGGATTATGACATGCAGGTAGAAATTAACCAGCGGCCAGAGGTAATTCCTTGCAGGGCGAGTGGTATCCAGGGCAACCATATACCCACCGGGTTTGAGAACACGGTGCTGTTCACGCAAGCTCTGGTCAATATCAGTCACATTACGCAGCAAAAAACCTGATACAACCGCTTCGAATATCCCATTCGGGAATGGTAAGCACATGGCGTCCGCTGCAGACCAATTTAATTTGGTCGATTTGTGACGGTCTCTTCCGACCTGCATCATTTTCAAGGTAAAGTCTGCAGCAATCGGCCAGCAATCAGGTTCTTGGTGGAGCGCCTCCCGAGCCAGGTCGCCAGTACCAGCCCCCAGGTCTAATACATAACCATCAGCAGGTAGATGGGATCGGATGATCACTTCTCGCCGCCAGCGGGTGTCCTGTCCGCCAGTCATCAGCCGGTTCATTAAATCATATCGATTGGCAATGCGACCAAACATCGTTTGGACATACTGTGCCTGGTCGATATTGGAGGATTTGGACATGACTCAGCGGATTATGCAGTAACCAAAGATTCCTCCTCCGCCTCGGCCACGCGAATGCCCTCTTTCTCATCCACCCGAGAGAGCAGCAGAGCACCAACAAGGAAGAAAATGATGAGAGAAACAATGCTCAAGCGGCTGCTCCCCATATACTGACCAACAATTGCAAACAAGAGCGGTCCTGCAATACCTGCAAATTTTGCGCTCACGCTGAAGAAACCAAAGAATTCAGCCGATTTGCTCTTGGGAACCATGCGCCCAAAAAGAGAGCGACTGAGAGCCTGGCTGCCTCCCTGCACAATAGCGACCGCAAACCCTAATAACCAGAAATGGATGGCGGTGCTCATAAAATAACCACCAATCGAGATAAGGGTGTAGACCAACAAACTCAAGTAGATTGATTGTTTTGTACCGATCCTTTTCGCCAACCATCCGAAGGCAAAAGAAAACGGAATCCCTACAAATTGAACCATTAACAATGTGCCAATTAAGTCGATTTGCCCTATGCCTATTTCAGCCCCATAAATGGTAGCCATCTTGATGATCGTGCCAATGCCATCGCTGTATAACCAAAAGGCAATTAAGAATTTAAGTAGTTCTCGATACTTGGTGAGTTCTCGAAGTGTATTCCCTAAGCGACTAAAACCTGCTGTTAATGGGTTGTCATATTCTTCACCCGCTTCGATCCTTCGCGGAGGTTCGGGAACGCGTCTCCAAAGTGGAATTGTGAACAATAACCACCAAATAGCCACACTTAAGAGCGACAGGCGAGTCATTAATGGTGTCAAATCGTCAGGGAAGAACATGATCATCGCCAAGTTGATCGCTAATAAAATACCTCCACCCAAGTAGCCCATCGCGTAACCTCTGGTGGAGACCTGGTCAATATCCTCTTTCTTGGCGACATGAGGCAGCAAGGAATCATAGAATACATTCGCACCAGCAAATCCAATATTACCGATGATGAAAAATACAGATGCCTTTAACCAATCACCTGTATATACAAAGAACAGCAATGTAGTTCCAAATATTCCAATCAGGGCAAAAATGGTAAGGTAGCGTTTTTTGGCACCCCGGAAATCAGCCATCGCACCCAGTACAGGGCTCACAATCGCAACGATCAGGAGGGCGATCGAAGTAGTGTATCCCCAATATACAGTTGCCTGGTTTCCTGGCAAGTTGGCACCTGCCACAGAAGAGTAGTAAACCGGTAAAACTGCAGCCATAATAGTCGTCGCAAAGGCTGAGTTTGCCCAATCGTACATCGTCCAGCCCCAGATTCGGCGCTTATATTCTTGCTGATTAAAATCATTGTCAGTTGTTGTGGTCATTTTCTCCTCCTGAGGGGCTTGATAGGCGGCAGGTGTCTGGTACAGATACCAAAGGCATTGATTAGGATGAAAGCAGCTTTTTCGGTGATCAAAATGGGAGAAATATTATTAATTTGTTACTTCGAAGTGAGAATGGAAGGCCCGGATTAATAAGATACTCCATTATAGTATAATAATATATGGCAGTATAGGAAATGCGTCTCGAAAACTCAATCCATTGAATATATTTCGAGGGTGATCTGCCTACTAGTTTTGGAGCTGCTCTTATCTATCATTTTATTATTCATTATGCAATCCCTTCATAACACAGCATGGACTGGGGGTTCTCGATAATCGCAAATGGTAGGCTCAAGATGAGTGCAGATGTCCTGGATATGATCTACTGTCATAGCCATTGTATTTATTCTTTATTATTCGGGAGCAATTATTATGAGTGCAGATTTTATCGCTCGCCTGGTCGGCATGGTCGTATTTGCCGGACTGGGGGTTTATTGGGGGATTTATGTAGGTAATTTGGGCGGGGACAATCAAGCCCTTTACGCGGTGATATTCGCGTTAGTCGGCGCTTTGGTCGGCTTAATTATCACACCCTACATCAGCACCCGGCCGGTACGTGCCTTACGAGGCATCCTCAGCCGGGTTTCATCCCAAACATTGGTCTCTGGTTTCATCGGATTGTTAGCTGGCTTGATCGTGGCTGCCCTGCTGGCTATCCCGCTTTCAGCACTTCCATCACCTTTTGGGGAAGTGCTGCCATTCGTCGGAGTGATCCTGTTCGCGTACCTTGGCATCGCAGTGTTCGTGATGCGCCAGGATGACATTTTTTCAGTCTTCAGAATGAGCCGACCCGGCAGTGCAGATGCATCGGCAGTGGAAGACCCGGAAGATGTTCACACGATCTTGCTGGATACAAGCGTGATCATCGATGGGCGCATCGCAGATATTTCCAAGACAGGTTTCATGTTTGGCACATTCCTGATCCCACGCTTTGTACTCAATGAGCTGCAGTACATTGCCGATTCGGCAGATAGCATGCGCCGACAACGAGGTCGACGTGGCATGGAGGTGCTCTCCCAATTACAGAAGGATGCCACCGTCCCGGTGCGCATCAGTGACATCGACGTAGAAGGAGTACGCGAAGTAGATGATAAGCTGGTTGTCCTCGCCCGGCAAATGAAAGCCCCCATCATGACAAACGACTATAACCTGAACCGTGTCGCTGAGCTGCAAGGAGTCACGGTGCTCAATGTGAACGAGCTGGCAAACGCAGTTAAATCTGTACTGCT
>JBEQLH010000036.1:0-2059 GCA_040326075.1 Anaerolineales bacterium | reverse complement strand
ATTATCCGCCGCTACCTGGAATATCGTGGTTACCAGGTCCGGCATGTTATGAATTACACAGATGTAGATGATAAAGTGATTTTGCGCGCCAATGAATTAGGTATTGACCCGTTAGAATTGGCAAAAGAACACCTGAATGAATATGACGAGCACATCGAAGCCCTTAATGTTCTCCCGGCATCAGTTTATCCCCGGGCCACTCAAGAGATCGACCATATTATCTCCATGGTTGAGAGTTTGATCGAAAGCGATCATGCATATGTGGTTGACGGAGATGTGTATTATCGGGTAACCAGCAAAGATGACTATGGGAAGCTTTCTGGGCGCAAATTGGATGACATGCAGGCTGGGGCACGCATCGAAGTCAACGAGCGCAAAGAAAACCCAATGGATTTCGTCTTGTGGAAGTCATCCAAACCCGGAGAACCCTCCTGGGAAAGTCCATGGGGATCTGGACGGCCCGGCTGGCATATCGAGTGCTCTGCGATGAACCTGCACCACCTGGGTGAGCAGATCGATATTCATGGCGGCGGTAACGATCTGATCTTCCCCCACCATGAGAATGAGATAGCTCAGACGGAGAGTCTGACCGGCAAGCCCTTCGCCCGCTATTGGGTACACAACGGCATGCTGCAATTTTCCGGTGATAAGATGTCTAAATCACTGGGCAACATGATCACCATCGAAGAATTCTTAGATCAGCATGACCCTGACACCCTACGCATGATGGTGCTCAATTCCAGCTACCGCAGCCCATTAACCTTCAATGAAGAGGTGATCTCCCAGGCAGAACGCAATTTGGAACGCCTGCGTTTGGCTTTACGCCCAGGTATCCCTGGAAGTACTGCCGCCCCCGAAGGTACCCTTAAGGCACTTAAAGAGCAAATGGAATCAACTCGCCAGGGATTTATGGCTGCGATGGACGATGATTTTAACACCGCCGGGGCGCTTGGCCACCTTTTTGACCTGGTACGGGCGATAAACCAGGCGCGTGATGCAAATCTTGAGCAAACCTCCCTTTCTGATGCCCAAGACCTGCTGCGTGAACTGGCTGACGGCGTGTTGGGTTTGCGTTTGGAGCCTACCACAACCAGGGACACCCAGGTAGATCCTTTTATTGACCTGCTGCTTGAGCTGCGAGATGATCTGCGGGATCAAAAGCTTTGGGCGCTATCTGATAAAATCCGTGACCAGCTGACATCGTTGGGTGTCCTTCTGGAGGATTCTAAAGACGGCACCACCTGGCGTTGGAAGTAATTACCTGACCGCTCCCCAATGGGTTCATCCACTCTTCCTCTATATTAACCATGCGTGAATGGATTTACGGCCGCAATCCGGTCTATGAAGTTCTGCGGGCTGATCGCCGGCAGGTTTTTCAGCTGCTAATTGCACAGGGCGCCCTGAGCAAAGGTCGCCTGGCAGATATCCTGGAAATCAGCCAGGGTAAAAATGTACCAGTTGAGCACGTGCCGCGCACCAGGCTGGATAGAATCAACCATCACCATCAGGGGGTAGCCGTGGAAGTCAGCGATTATCCTTATGTTTCACTTCCAGATTTGTTTGATCTCGCTGAGCAGCGCAATGAACCTCCTTTGATCCTGATCCTGGATACGCTCAAAGACCCCCAGAACCTGGGTGCGCTGCTGCGGACGGGAGAGATCGTTGGTTTGCACGGTGTCCTGCTGCCCTTCAGGCGGACCGCCACCGTCACACCGGCAGTGGTAAGCGCCTCCTCCGGAGCGAGTGAACACCTGCTGATCACGCAAATCAACCTGGCTCAGGCGATCAACACAATCAAAGAAGCTGGGGTGTGGGTGATCGGCTTGGAGGGGGATCCGGAATCCCAGCCTATAGAGAAAACTGACCTGAATGGGCCTCTATCGCTGGTCGTCGGGGGGGAAGGGCAAGGGATGCGGGAGCTGGTGCGCAAATCCTGTGATCAGATCGTCCGTTTACCAATGCGTGGTCGCATAGATTCGCTCAATGCAGCTGTGGCTGGTTCAATCGCCCTGTACCTGGCCTGGGGTGCGCGTGGGTACAAGTAACGGGCACAAGGCCC
>JBEQLH010000035.1:0-16368 GCA_040326075.1 Anaerolineales bacterium | reverse complement strand
TTATCTGTGCAAACTTACCCTACATTCCAACTGGCACATTGCGAACTTTAAAAATTTACGGGAAAGAACCCGATCTGGCATTGGACGGAGGTGTCGACGGTCTCGATTTATTTAGCAGATTTATAAATAGCGCACCTGCGCTAATTGCTCCTGGTGGGATAATCCTCGTTGAAATCGAAGCCTCACAAGGTTTACAGGCAGAATCACTCGCCCGTAAGGTATTCCCGAAGGCAGAAATCAGAGTACTGGTCGACTTGGCCGGGCACAACCGCTTGGTAGCAATTCAAATCTAAAATGTCCACCTTTCCATATTACGATAATGCTAGAAATTCAATTCAGAGAGTATTACTCGGAATGATAAAATTATCTGTATAATTACCAAAACAACCGGAGGAACTTATGTCGAGAACAATCATCCTATTCGCGGTCATCGTCCTTGTTCTGGCAGCTTGCAGTGGCCAGTCACCTACCACCGCGGCTCCCGAAAATTACCCAGCCCCACAGCTAACCGAATCTGTTCCGGAATCCGAAACTCAAAGTAATCTTGATGAGTTTGGTTATCCACCACCTTACCACACGGCCACCCCTCTTTTCGATCCGTATCCTGCTCCTGAAGGTGGGATCGAGGTTTTTACCATAATCCCAGGAGAATCAGAAGTTTCGTATGAAGTTGGTGAGGTTTTTCTAAACGAGGATAATCGCTTTAATGTCGCTATTGGAATCACTCCTGAAGTGAATGGTGAAATTTTTGTCGACCGGAGTAACCCGCAAAACAGCGCGATTGGTCCGATCAGTGTTGATATCAGCCAATTCACATCTGACAGCGCAAGACGAGACTCAGCTATTCGGGAACGATTCCTGGAATCAGCCATTTTTCCTAACGCTGTATTTACACCACTAGAAATCCAGGGGCTGCCTGAAACTTACCAGGAAGGTGAACAGATTTCCTTTCAGGTTAGTGGGGATTTGACGGTCCGTGATGTCACCATACCGGCGACCTTTGATGTCTCATTTTTGGGAGAAGGTGATTCGATGACCGGAGAGGCAAGCACGGTTATACTAATGAGTGATTTTGGGTTCGGACCCATCAGTATCGGTGGTATCCTTAACACCGAGGATGAGGTTACGCTAAACTTCATTTTTGTTGCAAGGAAGTAATGCAGCTTGGAAAATATTAAATTATCAACAAGCAGGTAATGAATTGCGGTGCGCATGATTACGCCATTCAAAAATAAGCGGATCGTCCTAGGTGTAACTGGCTCAATCGCTGCGTATAAGTCAGTCGAACTGGCTTCAAAATTGACCCAAGCTGGGGCTCTGGTTGACGTCATCCTGACTCAATCTGCAGCTAATTTTGTTTCCCCGCTTACTTTTCAATCGGTGACGGGTCAAACTGCCTTTACGGAGACCGATCTTTGGGGTTCACAAGGTCACGTTCAGCATATCGGTCTGGCAAGAAATGCTAGCTTGCTGGTCATCGCTCCCATAACAGCCAACACTATCGCAAAATTAGCCCTTGGTATGGCTGACAACCTGCTGACCGTTACAGCATTAGCTGCTCAATGTCCAATCATGCTGGCTCCGGCCATGGATGGCGGCATGTTCTCCCATCCTGCCACGCAGATGAACCTGGACACTCTCCGCCAGCGAGAAGTGACCATAATCGGTCCAGCCGAGGGTCACCTGGCTTCTGGTATGACCGGGATTGGCCGCATGGTTGAACCCGATCAGCTCATGGGACATATCCGCTATGGAATATCCAGGAATGGTCCGCTGAAAAACAAGAAATTCGTTGTCACTGCTGGAGGAACACACGAGCCAATTGATCCCATCCGGGGGATCACCAATCGTTCTTCTGGCAAACAGGGCTTTGCTCTTGCACAATCCGCTTTGGACCGCGGGGCTGAGGTGACCCTGATTGCCGGACCTACTCATCTCCCTACCCCTGGGGGTGCGGATAGAGTTGATGTTGGCACTGCGGAGGAAATGAAAGTCGCCGTCCTTGAATCTTTGCCAGACAGCACTGCCTTGATTATGGCAGCAGCGGTAGCTGATTTTAGACCAGTTGCTCCATCTTCACAAAAGATTAAGAAGGATAAAGGCATCCCGGCACTAACTTTAGAATCCACCCCGGATATCTTAAAATCAGTTGCGGAAATAAAATCTACTCACGGTTATCCACAGGTCACGGTTGGATTTGCTGCTGAGAGCCAGGACCTGCTTCGCAATGCACGTCAAAAGCTTGAAGTAAAACAGCTGGATCTGATCGTCGCTAATGATATCTCATCTCAAGATTCTGGTTTCGCTGTCGACACCAACCGCGTTACGATCCTGGATGCTGGAGGGGGAGAAGAAGAATTGCCTCTGATGACAAAATCTGAGGTTGCGCAGTCCGTTTTGGAGCGTGTTTTGGGGTTATTGGGGGTATCAGCAAGCGCTTAGAATTCATCTGACTCCAGTCGCTTCTTCAGTTGACTTTCCTTTCTCAGGTAATCACTCATCCTCTAAGCAATAAACATGTACCTGGCAAGGACCATGTACGCCAATAGTTAATGTCATTTCGATATCAGCTGTGCGTGAGGGTCCGCTGATCAAATCGATTGCTGATGCTTCTTTAACCTCTCGAAGTTCCATAATTTGAGCTAAATTCTGACAAATTGCACTGGCTCTGAGTACAACCAGGTGGATTTCAGGTGTTAATGATACGAATTGAGGTCGACCAGATCCTGAAGGCAAGACTAATGTCCCTGTCTCTGCGATAGCTGCCAGGGCACCGCTAATTCCTACCTTCACCTGAGGGTCAAAATCCTCACTGGTAGTAATGCCCCTATCCAGCAAGGCATCTATCAACCCATTGGGTATTTGTTTGCTTTCCCAGGAAAGTATCGATGAAACTTCAAATTTTTTGAGCTCATCGAAAACCAGCTGGGATAAATCATCCGCCTTGCAGGAGGTGAAGTTTCCATCTAATGCAGTTAACTCCGACTGGAATCTTTGAACCAGCGTATCACGTTCGACTGATTTTGTCGTGTCATTCTTTTCGGACTTGGTTTGACCAGGATATTCACTTTCTTTAGTTTCAACAGGGTGAATATCTGCTAATTGCAGGTCTTCCCAACGTTCCCGAAAAGGTCGCCTATCTGGTCGTGGAAGATCCTTACTATATCCCCACCCTGTGAAAGCTGGTAAGTGCAGCCAAGTAGACCTTGGTGAAATAAGCTGGCTGAAAAATCCAGCCAACTTTAATAGTGTTGTAAAACGCTTGGAATCCAGAGCGAACCATGTGTACAATCGCAATCCCCAATTAACATGTTTGGGAATTTTTTGATCGACAATCTGAGAACCAGGACTCATACCACCAGCACGTACCCGCAAGAGTAATTTCGGCAGATCTATCTCAACCGGGCAGGCTTCCAAACAGGCGCCGCATAAACTTGATGCCCGGGCGAGGTGCCCAAATTCAGCCTGACCAAATAGACCGGGTGAGACAATTGAACCGATTGGTCCGGGATAGATGCTGCTTTCGCCTTGGACATTCACGTACGCATGCCCCCCTAACTCGCCATATACTGGACAGACGTTTAGGCAAGCTCCACAGCGAATACAAAGCAGTGCCTCTGCCAGTGGTGAATTCCGCATGGCGGTGCGTCCATTATCGACCAAGATTAAGTGACGTTCCAGGGGACCATCTGGTTCGTCCTGTCCCCGGGGTGCGTTAATCAGGCTGGTATATACCGTAATTTTCTGTCCAGTGGCTGATCTCGGCAGCAAATCCAGCATTAATGCCAGGTCCTCCATGCTTGGCACGAGACGCTCGATACCCATCAATGCGATATGGACAGGAGGCAGTGTTGTAACCATGCGACCATTGCCTTCATTGGTGACAATGCATATCGTGCCGCTATCTGCCACACCGAAGTTCACCCCTGACACACCAATATCTGCCTCAAGAAAGGTTTGCCGCAATCGTTTTCGAGCTGCAGCTGTCATTGTTTGAACATCTTCTGTATACGGTATACCGAGTTTTTCGTGAAATGTCTTCCCAACATCTTGTTTTCTAAGATGTACGGCAGGGGTGATGATATGAGCCGGTCGCTCCCCTCGCAGCTGGACGATATATTCTCCCAGATCGGTCTCAACCACTTGAATTCCCTCTGCTTCTAAAGCATGGTTTAAACCAATCTCCTCACTTACCATAGTCTTGGATTTAGCGATCAACCGGGCCCCCTTTTGCTCGGCAATTTTTAAGACAATTTGCACCGCTTGAGCTGCATCGGCGGCCTGATGCACTATCATCCCATTGGCAGCAGCTTGGTTGATAAATTGTTCCAGGTAATCATCTAAGTTGCTTATCGTGTCAAGGCGTATTTTGTGAGCGCGTTGGCTGAGGATTTGCCAGTCTTCAGACAATGAATCGAGCGCCTGGTTGCGAGCTGCAATCCGCCGCTCAGCATTGGCATCGAGGGCAATCTGCAGACTTTCATTGCCCAAAGAAATCCGAATGTGTTTGTGGAATGTATCGATCATATTGAATTTTGGATTCCAGCTGCTTTAGCGACTATCTAAAATTTCCGCGATATGCATCGCGCGCAGGGATGATTTGCGCCGCTGCAAACCCCCGCTGATATGAGCCAGGCAACCTGAGTCGCAGGATACTAAAACAGATGCCTCGCTGGCGATAAAATTCTCAATCTTACGATCCAGCATTTCCTTGGAGATTTCGGGGTGCTCTATTGAAAAGAGGCCTCCGAATCCACAACATTCCTCACCCTTCGCAAGAGGCATTAATATTGCTCCTCCGACATTTTCCAACAAGCGCTGCGGCTGTGCATCCACTCCCAGTTCTCGTTGCAAATGACAGGAAGGGTGATAAGTGATCTTTTCTCGGTAATCAGCGTCCAGATTTTCCACCGAGAGCACATCCACCAGGTATTCGGTGAATTCATAGGTTCGATCCGCTAAGGATTTCGCTCGACCTAACCAATCGGGGTCGTCGGCAAACAACTCCAGATAACCATGCCGGATCATTCCAGCACAGGATCCTGATGGAATGACGATATTTCCTGGGCTCTTTTCTAGAACCCGGATGGTTTTTTCAGCCATTTCCCTGGCCTGGGGTCGCATTCCTGCATTAAATGCCGGTTGCCCACAGCAGGTTTGCCCGCCTGGAAAATCCACATTTACCCCGGCATGCTGCAGAACTCTTACAACAGCCTCACCGGTGGTAGGATATAGGGTATCTATTATGCAAGTGACAAACAATTGGACAGTATCAGTCACCAATCATCCTAAATGTTCATATTTATAGATATTTCCCTCTCTAAATATCAAAGATTGTAATCCTCCCTCACAAAAGGTGCAAGTCGCGTTCCTGGTCCGGTTCACAGATAGCTTACAATTATATGTAACTCATTGAAAAGTGGTAAGATTAATGCCGTTCGTTTGAGCATAATCATTCAGATCGCAATCACAAATCGACTGAACAAGCCATACGACTGACACTTAATCAGAGTAAGCTATTCAAAATTCTGGTTGCGACCTATTGCTGGAGCTAGGAAAACATCAATGGAAGAATATCGCGCGGAAATACCAAATAACTTCCGTTTACCGCGTCGCATCAAGCGCCTGGGGGAATTGGCCTACAATTTATGGTGGACCTGGAATCCGGAGGCCGAACGCCTTTTCATCCAGATCGATCGAGATTTGTGGGAACGCACGAATCATAACCCGATTAAATTCCTGAGCATGGTTCAACGCGCTTCGTTAAACTCTGTAACACAAAACCGGTATTATCTGGAATATTACGATCAAATATTCGGGGAATTTGACGATTACATGCGGGCTGAGGAGACCTGGTGTTCTCGCAATCACCCTGAGTACAACCATCGTCCAATTGCATATTTCTCCACAGAATTTGGGCTGCATGAGACATTACCGATTTATGCCGGAGGTTTGGGCATCCTGTCCGGTGATCACCTGAAAGGAGCTAGCGATCTGGGTCTCCCCTTGGTTGCAGTGGGGTTCATGTACACACATGGTTACTTCTCCCAGCACATAACTGAGGATGGATGGCAAGAAGCACACTATATCCGCTTAAAATTTTCAGAGCTCCCTATCTTACCCATCCTGTCCGAAGATGGAGAACCATTGACGATTTCCGTGGATTTACCGGGACGTGAGGTTAAAGCGCGGATTTGGGTGATTCATGTTGGGAGAGTACTTCTGTATTTGTTAGATAGCGACGTAGAAGGAAATTCAATCAGCGATCGCGAACTCACCGCCCGCCTCTATACGAGTGATTTAGATTCTCGCATATCTCAAGAGATCATCTTGAGCATCGGTGGTGTGCGTGCGTTGCGTGGGTTGGGCTACAATCCTAGCGTATGGCACTTGAATGAGGGACATTCTGCCTTCTTAAACCTTGAACGTGCCAGAGAGATGATCGCCTCAGGTCATTCGTTCGAAGAAGCCAGAAAGGAAATTTACTCCTCCAGCATCTTTACAACTCACACTCCGGTGCCAGCCGGAAATGATGAATTCCCGGAGTGGTTAATCGATAAATATTTCTCGAACCTAATACCCGAAATAGGATTAGATCGAGAACAGTTTTTCAGTTTAGGACGCAACCCGAACCCATGGGGAAACACATTCAGTATGCCTGTCCTTGCCATCCGCATGTCGAACTATCGCAACGGTGTTTCTGAGCTTCACGGTCAGGTAGCCCGTGAAATGTGGCATCATCTCTGGCCTGAGAAAAGGGTGGATGATGTTCCAATTACGCATATAACGAACGGTGTTCACTCTGGTTCCTGGCTTGCACGCCGCTTACGCATCCTTTTTGATCACCATCTTGGGGAAAACTGGATGGAATCCTTAGATGAACCAAAAGTATGGGAAGCCGTAGAGAATATCCCCGATGCTGAATTATGGGCAGTCAGGCGGCACCTGAAGCGGAAATTGGCCCATTACATGCGTGAACGGGCACGTGACCAATGGTTGAATGGTGGCATCCATCCCGTTCAAGTTGTTGCCTCGGGTGTACTCCTTGATCCCTATGCACTGACCATCGGGTTCGCTAGACGCTTTGCCACATACAAACGCGCCAATTTAATCTTGAGAGACCTGGGAAGGCTGCTGGATATCATCAACCGTCCGAACATGCCGGTCCAAATCATTTTTGCTGGTAAATCTCATCCCGCTGATGAACCCGGAAAAATGCTCATTCAAGAAGTTTACCGGATTGTTAAGCGGGCTGAGAATGGAGGCCGTCTGGTATTCTTAGAAGACTATGATATGAACCTGGCACGCTACCTTCTCCAGGGAGTTGATGTCTGGTTGAATACCCCCAGAAGACCGCATGAGGCTTCTGGTACCTCTGGGATGAAAGCTGCCATGAACGGGGTGCTGAATTTCTCAGTTTATGATGGTTGGTGGCGAGAAGGTTACAACGGGAAAAATGGTTGGGCGATCGGCAAAGATACCGAATATGAAAATCCTAATCAACAAGATGAAGAAGATGCCATCAGCCTGTACGAAATTCTGGAGAACCAGATCATCCCGCTCTATTATAAGAAACGCTCTTCAGATGGGCTTCCTGGTGAATGGATTGATATGGTGAAAGAGTCAATCCGCACCCTTTCCCCTCAGTTTAGCGTGCGCCGGATGGTTAAGGAGTACGTCGAGCAGCTCTACGTGAAAGCTTTACAGTCCGATCAGATCCCATACGATATTCTCGATTGAGTGACTCATGGAACTAATCTTTTCGCCTGAAGCCTGGCTGAGTGCTGGGCTGATATTTGCCCTGCGCGTGACCGACATGACTCTGGACACACTGCGCGTACTGTTCGTAATGCGCGGACGTAAATGGATCGCCTGGATTCTTGGATTCTTTCAGGCAGCAGTGTTTGTTATCGCCATCACCTCTGTTCTTAGAAACCTTACTAACCCTTTGAACATCATCGGTTATGCTGCTGGATTTGCTACCGGCATCGTGGTTGGCATGGCGATCGAGGAACGCTTGGCCATCGGTCACATCCATATGCGCATTATTAGCTCACGCAGGGGGTCTGGTATCGCAGAGAAATTACGCGCTGAGGGTTATGCCGTGACTGAAGTCCCTGCCCGGGGTAAAGATGGCATGGTTTCCATGTTGAATTGCAGTGTATTGAGAAAAGATATCAAACGGTTACGAGTAATGGTCAATAATGTTGATCCAGAGGCTTTCATCACTTCAGAGGACATCCGCCCTATAAGGCGCGGGTTCTGGCACGCATAGGAAGCTCAGAAAAATGTACGAAATCCTCACCTCAGCTCTGCTGATATTTATATTACGCCTGATTGGTACGACCTTTTCTACACTTAATATATTAATGGTCATGCGTGGTAAGAAAGCTGTGGCTTGGGTATTTGGCCTCCTCCAGGCAATAACTTATATATTCACCCTGGGGTGGGTGATGTCTGATCTTGGAAATTGGACAAAAATTCTTGGATACGCGATGGGTTTTGCCACAGGTATGGTCATCGGAATGATCATTGAAAATCGTTTGGCGATCGGTTATACCAACATTCGAGTCATCAGCCCAAATCGTGGAATCGAGATGGCTGAAGGTTTACGGGAACAAGGGTTTGCGGTTACAGAGGTCTCAGCTCAAGGACGAGACGGGGTTGTTTCAATCCTCCACTGCAGTGTCAAGCGCAAATATGAACACCAATTTAATAGCATAATTCCTCAATTGGACCCCGAAGCATTTGTCACAGCTAAAAATGTCTTCCTGGTCCAGCATGGTTTCTGGAATTCATAACCCTGACTTACGGTTGTATGCTCATCAGGTGTCCTCCATTAATTGGATTGAGGACACCTTTTTTTATTCTTTCTACTGATTAATTTTCCCTCCAGACAGCGGAATTCACTCTGTCAAAATTGATATCGTATCGATTATGACATTTATCACAAATAAACATGATAATCTTAATTGACATGGGCGTTCAGTTTGTATACCATTTTATTGGCTGTTTCCCCCCATATGACCATTGATTATTTACAGGAGCAGGCTGATGGATCCAATCATTCTCGCCCGACTTCAATTTGCGATCACAACCATTTACCATTTCTTCTTTGTACCCCTCACTCTGGGATTATCCATAATTGTTGCCCTGATGGAAACGTTTTACGTTCGTACAGGACGTGAAGTTTTCAAAACGATGACCAAATTCTGGGGTAAATTATTCGTGATCAATTTCGCAATGGGAGTAGTAACGGGAATCGTGCAGGAGTTTCAATTTGGAATGAATTGGGCTGATTATTCTCGTTTTGTCGGGGATATCTTTGGCGCTCCGCTGGCGATAGAAGCCTTGATGGCATTCTTCCTGGAATCGGTATTCCTGGGTGTATGGATATTTGGATGGAAGCGATTATCAAAAGGTATGCATGCAGTCGCCATCTGGTTGGTCGCCATCGGCTCAAATATCTCAGCCCTATGGATCTTAATTGCCAATGCTTTCATGCAGCAGCCGGTCGGCTACACGATCGAAAATGGGCGGGCGGTGATGACTGATTTTGTCGCTTTGATTTTAAATCCCAAAGTTTGGGTGATGTTTCCCCACACCATCTCGTCTGGTCTGGTGACAGCCGCTTTCTTCGTCATGGGGATCAGCGCTTACCACCTCCTCCGCAAACAAAATGTAGAAGTCTTCAATCGCTCATTCCAGATTGCTGCGATTATCGGTGCAATCGCAGTTATTTTAGTGGCACTCAATGGGCACAGTCAAACCCAACACCTGGTTGAAACCCAGCCCATGAAATTGGCTTCCGCGGAAGCCCTGTGGGAAACAGCAGATCCAGCCTCCCTATCGATCTTGACAATTGGCGATCTTTCCCAAACCAGGGAGATATTCTCGATTCGCATCCCCAATTTATTAAGCTTTCTATCATACAACCAGATTTATGGAGAAGTGGAAGGTATTTACGACCTGCAGGCTGATTACGAGCAATTGTATGGGCCTGGAAACTATATCCCCCCCGTGGCAATTGTTTATTGGTCTTTCCGCGTTATGATTGGAGTAGGGGTACTATTGTTGGGTCTAGGTCTCTATGGTCTTTTCCTGGTTATGGGCGATTCTGTAGAGACATCCTCAACCATCTTGAAGCTGTTTATCTTGGCGCTGTTTCTACCATACCTGGCTAACTCAGCTGGTTGGATGATGACCGAGATCGGGCGTGTGCCCTGGATCGTATTTGGTCTGATGAAGATCGAAGATGGCATTTCACCAACTGTGCCGGGGAGCCTGGTGTTAACCTCATTAATTCTTTTCACCCTTGTTTACGCTGCTCTGATGGTCGCGGATATCTATCTGCTGATGAAATATGCCAAAGCAGGACCACCAGCTGCCCATGATGATGGCCAAGACCCTGCCCTCGAAAGCGAAATTTCCTTCGTTGGTGTGCAGGATTAAGTATACGCTCATGATTGGACAAAAAATCAAACAAGAATTTCTTGGAGATCGAGCATGGATCTAAATACGGTCTGGTTTATTTTAATCGCCATCTTATACATCGGCTTCTTCATCCTGGAAGGCTTTGATTTCGGTGTCGGTATGCTGCTCCCATTCTTAGGACGGGGAGAAAATGCACAGGAGACTGATCTCAATCGCCGGGTGATCATCAATACCATCGGTCCTTTTTGGGATGGAAACGAGGTATGGCTGCTGACAGCTGGGGGAGCGACCTTTGCTGCCTTCCCATTGTGGTATGCAACCATGTTCAGCGGTTTCTACCTGGCCTTCCTATTTCTGCTGGTGGCGCTGATCATGCGTGGCATAGCCATCGAATTTCGCAGCAAAGACGAAAATCCGAAATGGCGAAAGTTGTGGGATTGGTCGATCTTTGCTGGAAGTCTGATTTCCGCTTTGCTCTTGGGCGTTGCATTTGCCAATCTAGCACGGGGTGTGCCAATCGATGCGAACATGAACTATGTGGGTGGATTCTGGTATTTGCTCAATCCTTATGCACTGCTGGGTGGTATCACAACAGTGGCTATCTTTGCTCTCCATGGTGCCATTTTCTTGAGTATGAAGACGACTGGCGATATACGCAAGAGGGCTGAAAAAGCAGCCTGGCGTTTATGGATTCCTGCTGTGATCGCGGTCGTCATGCTCCTTGTAGCCACATACATATCCACGGATTTTCTCACCCAGTTGGGAGTAAATCCTGGAATCATACCCATCACAGGTATTGTGGCAGCATTCCTGTGTGGATATTTCGTGCGCAGGAATCGCTTCGGTTGGGCGTTTGGTATGACCACCATCACCATCGCCTTCTCCCTGACCACGCTTTTCCTGATGCTGTACCCAGCTGTTATGATCTCCACCATCGATCCTGCTTACAGCTTGACGATTTATAACGCCTCTTCCAGCCCTTACACCCTCCGCATTATGACCATTGTCGCGCTGATCTTTATCCCGCTAATATTGCTGTACCAGGGTTGGACCTATTGGATTTTTCGCAAACGCATCAAAGCAGAACCACAGTCGCTCACGTATTAATACCCTGAACTAAAATCACTGCAGTAGCTCCACCGGAAGCGATTCATTCGCTAAGACTTCGCCATGTATGTTACCTTCCGTGGATGTCATTATTAATTTGTGAGTTTGAATAATTGACTGCAACCATTCGGAGCTAGGAATTACGCCTTGGACGCCTGTTTTGGTAGATTCAAATTAATCTTCAGATTTTAATATTTGCAGAAATCGGTCCTCTCGTCAGGATGGTCATAAATTGAAACTCGACCGGCGTTTACTATCTCTGCTTGGGTCTCAGCGATTCCTGTTAGTCCTAGCGATTCTGGCTGGATTTATGGGTGGGGTATTGATCGCATTCCAGGCAAGAATCCTGAGCCGCATCGTCAACCTGGTCTATCTCGCTCAAAGCGAACTGCCAGATGTGTCTGAACTTCTCTTCGTCCTGCTGGCATTAATTATCATCCGCGGGGCTTTGATCTGGGGTGGTGATTTCGCCGCCAGTCGCCTGGCAGTTCGCATTAAGACAGCCTTAAGAATTCGCCTGTTCAAGCACCTCATGTGGCTTGGTCCTGGTTATCTTAAACAGGCATCAGATAATGAGGGTGTTCGTACTGGAGAATTGGTAAATGTGGTCAATGAAGGGGTCGAAACTCTGCATGCCTACTTCAGCCAATATCTACCCCAATTAGCCCTCGCGGTCCTGGTTCCTCTCACCATTCTGGCGGTAATCTTACCGGTCGATACACTTTCCGGGTTGGTATTGCTCTTCACCGCGCCCTTGATCCCAATCTTCATGATCCTGATCGGCGATCTGGCAAACACGCTCACCAGGCGCCAATGGTCCACGCTCAGCCGCATGAGTGCCCACTTCCTGGATGTCTTGCAGGGATTAACAACACTTAAGATCTTCGGCCGCAGTAACGCCCAGATCAGGGTAATCGCCCAAATTGGTGATCGATACCGGTCTACAACAATGGACGTCTTGAGGGTGACTTTCCTTTCCGCGCTGGTGCTGGAGTGGGTTGCCATGCTCAGCACGGCGGTGGTTGCCGTCGAGATCGGTTTGCGCTTGTTGTATGGTCGCCTGTCCTTCGAAGAGGCTTTTTTCGTGCTCTTGTTAACGCCCGAGTTCTACCTGCCCCTACGCATGTTGGGAACTCGTTTCCATGCTGGTATGGCAGGTGTGGCTGCCGCAGATAGGATTTTCGAAATTCTGGCCATACAGCCCACAATCCCCCAACCGGTGGAGGAATTTCAAGCACCTCTTGGTGACCGATCACCACACCTAGCTGAACAATTATCTATCACCTTTGAAGATGTCCACTTCGCTTTCTCAGGAGGCCAGGATGTTTTAAGGGGGATCACATTCAGCATTCCAGCAGGCGAGATGGTCGCCCTGGTGGGACCCAGTGGAGGTGGGAAAAGCACGATCGCCGACCTGCTCTTAGGATTCATCCAACCTCAACATGGGCAAATTCTAATCAATGGCCAACCCAAAGGGAGCATCCAAAAATACGACTGGACATCCAAGGTTTCCTGGGTGTCTCAGGATCCATATCTTTTCAACGCCAGCGTTGCAGATAACATCCGCCTGGGAAATCCACTCGCCAGCCAGGAGGATGTTATCGAAGCCGCCAGGAATGCCTATGCGCATGAATTCATTGTTGATCTCCCGGATGGTTACCACACTCATATCGGTGAACGTGGTGCGCGGCTCTCCGCCGGGCAAGCCCAACGTTTGGCCCTGGCCCGCGCTTTCCTCATGGAGGCACCCATCCTGATACTGGATGAAGCGACTGCCAATCTTGACCCGGGGACAACCTCAAAGATCCAGGCTGCCATGCAAAAATTAATCACCGGCCGGACTGCCCTGGTTATCGCCCACCGCCTCAACACCATCCAGAACGCCGATCAGATAATTGTCATCGATCAGGGACGGGTCGCTGAAGCTGGCAGCCATGAACAATTACTCGCCAATCATGGCTTGTACTGGCAAATGTTGATCGATGATCCACCCACAAAAACGATCCCTCCTCCCGCTGTTGCTCCAATAAAATCAGGTAAACCTCACATTTCTCCAACACCTGCTGGTGATCCTGCTCATCCCATCTCTTTCTCTTCCCTCTTCTCCCTGCTGCGCCAGTTATCTCCATACAAATGGTTGGTCTTGCTTTCGGTCATACTCGGCTGGGCGACAGTAGCCAGTGGAATCGGTTTATTGGCCACCTCCGCTTACCTGATCTCAGCAGCTGCCCTGCAGCCCTCCATCGCCGTCTTGCAGGTACCCATCGTAGGAGTGCGATTCTTTGGATTGGCGCGCGGCATATTTCGCTACCTGGAACGCTACGTCTCGCACGACACCACCTTCCGCTTGCTGGCGAAACTGCGAGTGTGGTTTTACCAGGTTCTGGAACCTTTGGCTCCTGCCAGGCTGATGCAGTACCGGAGCGGCGATTTGCTCAACCGTATCCACCAGGATATCAATTCGCTGGAGGAATTTTATGTGCGGGTTGTCGCGCCACCGCTGGTATGGGTGCTGGTAACGTTAACAAGCTGCGCGCTGCTGGCAGTTTTCTCAACCCAGCTGGCCTTGATCCTGTTAGCCTTTCAATTATTGGCTGGCCTGGCGACACCTGTCCTTATTCGCTATGCCAGCCGGAATGCGGGCACTCGATTGGTGTCCAAACGTTCCGAGCTATCAGCTGTCCTGGTAGATAGTATCCAGGGCATGCCAGATTTACAGGTATTTAATGCGGCCAGGAGACAAGAAGAAATTGTAGCTAATATCAGCCGCTCAATGGCAGCTGCCCAATCGCAGCTCGGGCTTCTTTCCGCCTTTGAATCAGCCGCCGGGAACGTCCTTGCCCACCTGGCTTCCTGGATGATCCTGTTTATGGCAATACCTCTGATCAGGGTTGGTCAGATCGAGGCTGTCTATCTGGGGACTTTGCTCCTGGCCGCTCTGGCCAGCTTCGAGGCTGCCAATCCCCTGCCCCAGGCTGCCCGTTCCCTGGAAAGCAGCCTGGCAGCTGCCAACCGGCTGGAACAGGTCATCGCGGCTCAACCCGAAGTTCGTGATCCAGTCGCTCCTCTGCCAGTTCCCCATGATCTCAATCTTCAGATCATGGACTTACGCTTTTCATATCCCCCTCTGGTTGAAGCCGATCTCAACCAGGAACATTCTTCACTGGCCCTCGATGGAATAAATCTCGAACTCCCCACTGGCAAGCACCTGGCGATCGTCGGCCCAAGCGGCGCGGGCAAGACCACCCTGGTGAATATTCTTTTGCGATTTTGGGATTACAAAGAGGGACACATCCTATTTGGTAAGGAAGACCTGTCACAATACCGTCAAGACGAGATCAGGGCATTGATCGGAGTCGTGAGCCAGCGAACTTACCTGTTCAATGCTACCCTGCGGGATAATCTTAGGCTTGCCCGGCCGGAGGCCAGCCTGGATGAGATCGTCAGGGCATGTAAAGCAGCCCAAATCCACGATTTCATCGCTTCACTGCCCGCGGGCTATAACACCTGGATCGGCGAGGCTGGCTTGCGATTGAGCGGCGGTGAGCGCCAGCGATTGGCTATCGCCCGCACGCTGCTTAAGGATGCGCCAATGTTAATCCTGGATGAACCAACTGCTAATTTGGACTCAATTACTGAAAGGGATCTGGTGCAGTCGCTCATATCACTAGCAGCTGGACGTACATCCCTTTGGATCACCCATCGACTCTTGGGAATGGAATCCATGGATGAGATTCTGGTTATGAACCGGGGAAGGATCGTCGAGAGAGGCGATCACACACAGCTGATGGACCTTGACGGCATGTACCGGCGTTTGTGGGAGCTGCAGCACCAAATCGTATAATCTGAAAGGTGTCCTTCATAACCGAGAATATAGTTGATATTCCAATGATTTGAACCTTCTTCGACATTATCAGGGATTTCAAGCCCACATGAACGCCCACAAGGGGTTAAACTACAAATTTATCCATTTTTCGCGTTTTTATCTTACTTGATTGGTAATATTCCCTACCTGTCAAGATTAGGATAGGTAGGTCGGGTTTCTATACCCGCCGGTATACCTCTTACTTATTCCAATTGACAACTACCATAATTGAATGTATTCTATATTCATCATTACCAGTGGGCAAAGCGTTATTGGTTTTATTAATGGTAAAAAACATATCCATATTCGGTCTCCGATCTAACTTCACTGGGGCAGTCTCACCACAGTATTCCATCGCTCACACGCCCAGATACATTGAACCAGCATTGATCCCAATCTGAATATGACCATTTGTTGAAGATCTCCGCATAGGAGGGGCACTTGGTCATCACCGGAAAACCAACCATAAAAGGTAGCCAAATCCTGATCCACATCGGCCTGGCCGCTTACGGGCTGTTTACCGCGCCCGGCAGCTATCTGTCAGCGAAAAGCAGCAAACAAACGAGGCGGGTCCCTGAAGACGGCCTTAATGATCAATAAAAATGGATGAGCTCACCAGATTAGAAATAGCCATCGCACACCTGGAATCACAACGCGAAAACCTGGGTGATTCTGTGGTGGATTCAGCGCTGAAACTCCTGCAGGAGAAAGTTGCTGAGATTGAGGCTCGCGGCGATTTTCCTGAGCAGCAGCGCAAACAGGTCACTATCCTCTTCAGCGACATCGTTGGATCAACCAAAGTTGCATCACACCTCGATCCGGAGGACACCCGCGACATCATCGATAACGCCCTGCAGCGTTTGGCTCAACCTGTAGAAGGGCACAACGGGCATGTGGCCCGCTTCACGGGAGATGGATTCAAGGCGGTCTTCGGGACTCCTCAGGCTCACGAGAACGATCCC
>JBEQLH010000205.1:0-5688 GCA_040326075.1 Anaerolineales bacterium | reverse complement strand
CCGGTAGTCTTTGACCTCAGCTGACATGTTATGCTGGGGGGATATTTACTCCTGACGTAACTCTTACCATCGATGACACTGCGGTATTCATAGTAGACCGCGTAAGCGCCTGACTTGGTGAAATTGATTTCGGCAGAACCAGGCACGGTAACCCGAGTCATGTTATTTATGCCAGTGGCTTCTAATGCACCGGGAAGTTTGGGTACATTTCGGTACACCAGAAATGTCGTCACTGCGCATGCGAGAACCGGTATTAAGAGTGCGAGTCCGTAATACCAGCGGGTGGGTTTTAGCTTCTTTTCAGACATATGTGACACCTCCTAGATTTACTCTCTTTTATCTTGTTCAAACAAAATAACCTTAACAGATCAGTCTGCACCCGCCGGATCTAGAGCAGGTTGGGGCGAAAATGTATTATTGATGCTTTGGTTCCTGATTGCTTCTCTGAAACTAAGGGTCCAAGCAGAGGATTTGAAAACTTCACGCAAGCCGCCCAACAGGGTCAAAGGTACAACAACTGCCAGCACCAGCAGTACTACGCCGACGATAATGGCAATCGTCCAGGCTGTCGTTTTCGCCAGCACGAGCGCCAACAGTGAACCCAGGATCAATGCCAGCAAACCACCAGCCGCCAGACCTGCAGCCGCCAGCACAATTCCGACCGGAGCCACAAGAATCGGGTAGACCAGATCCAGCCCAACGATAACCAGCCAGGTCAACCCGACACCGCCCAGTTGGGCGCGCATCAAGCGGAAGCCCCGCCAAATGGAAGCGAAAACACCCAACCCATCCAGACAGCTTGCCCGGCGAGCCAATTGCACTGTGACCATGCCAGCGATCCACATTACCATCAGCGCAGCGAGGCTAAGCAGCGCCAGCGAGGTCATCAGCAGAATACTAATGGTGATGGCGGCCGGGCTGCCGTTGATGGCGATTAACACGGGGAACAAAACAGGCAGGAACAGCAGCGGGGTGAGCATGAGCAGAAATGGGTAAACCACCAGGTCGATCAAGAACAGCTTTAATGCTGCGGTTGAGAAAGCGAGTGACCAACCTCTGCGTGCGCCGTACTCCTCATTGCTATTCTGTTGGTCATCAACCATGTTTATCAAGGCTGCTTCGGCAGTGTAACGCAGCACCAGCGTCACGATCAATAGGACCAGGAGAACCGCTATCATTGTTACGGCGATATTGAGCAGGCGCGAAATTTCCGGCATCGAGAGTGATGGGTCATCCAAGCGGACCTTCAGATCTACGACCTTCATTGTATAGCTGAGCGGTAGGTTGAGACCAAAGTTCTCCTTGATCCAAGCCTTGTCTTTGGGGGAGATTTCCCAATTCACCAGGGTTCGATCAGGAAGATTTTCAGTATCTCTCAACCATAATGGTGAAGCAAACGAAACGGTTGTCAAAGCCAGGATTACACCAAAGATCCACAAGGCTCTGCAACGGAGCATCAAGTTCCAGGAATTTTGAAAAATTTTTGCGGTATTCATCATTTTCCTCCGATGATTGTTGTGCCAGCCATTATTTAAAAGGCTGGCTTTTTGTCTTATATCTTTTCGAATGAAATACTGATCGCCTCAACCAGCACGCCCAGGATCACAAAGGCGGGGAGAACCGGAGCACCAATGGACAAGATCAGTGCCAGAAACACCGACAAGTCGATGACTTTCTTCCCTGAGCGGTTTCTTATCACCACACGCCGTTTGCGGCTTTCATGCAGGATCTCACGAACAGCATTTCCTATTGAAGCCCCTTGGGAGTTGTTATCTGAATTAAAGTTTGGGGGAGTATCCATAAAAATTTCACCTTATCTTGTGTGTAGCTTTTTCCTTGCCTTTGCAATTACTTCAACGAACCGCATGGTAATCAGTAAGGCTCTTAAACCTGCCCATGAGTGAGGGCGATCATCAGCGATCAGCACTCGGATGTTCTTTTCCATTATTTGCAGATTTTGCTTTAGGTTTGCGAGGTCAAGACATTCTTTGACTGATGTCGTTTGATAGCTACGAAACCCATGATCAGTAGAGATAATCCAAGCGCACTGATAAACACGAACCCGCCGCAAACGATGGCTGCAAAAGGTTTTGCTGCCAAGTTGAAGAGCTCCCAGATGATGTTAGGCCCTACTGCCAGGACAATGTCCGGATGTGCTCTGCCATCCTTGTATTGGCAAGAGAATGTATAGGCGCCTGTTATTTCAATGTTGATGCTCTTGATTAACACGCCGACACGTTCCTGATTTTGGGTGGAGTACATATCTCCTTCAACGTGTGGTGAGGCAAGCTCTATGTCTTCACCTGTAGCCTTTGATTTCAACTGACAATTTAAGCTGGGCGGATATTTCTCCCGGACGTAATTGACACCATTGATGACCGAGCGGTATTCATAGTAAACAGCGTAAGCGCCCGCCTTGGGGAAATTTATTTCGGCAGACCCAGGTACGGTAACCCGGGTCAGGCTGTTTATGCCAATGGCTTCTAATGCACCGGGTAGTTTAGGAACACTCCGGTATACCAAAAATGAAGTCAGCCCACATGCGAAAATCGGTAATAAGATTGCGAGTCCGTAATACCAGCGGGTGGGTTTTAGCTTACCTTCAGACATGTGACACCTCCTATTTACTCTATCTCCTGCTGAATGCTTTTTCTGTAACCAGGTTCTTTTTACACAACACATTTACAAATGCACAAATAGAATAGCACGCGGAGGAAGGAATCACACGACCCCCAGTGTATGTCTTGTCCAAACCCCTGGACAGGTCTTTGACCCATTCGCAAGAGGGTGTTTATATATACTCTGGTACTAGAGAAGTTCTATTAAATTACCCCCAGAGAAATGTATCGCAAGTTGGGTATTATTAGCCAGGATTAATCGCGCTTCACAATACCTTCTTGCCAGGCATAAACCGCAGCCTGGGTGCGATCTGCCAGGTGAAGTTTGCTCAATATGTTGCTGACATGGCCTTTGACAGTGCCAATGCTGATCACAAGCTCATCTGCAATTTTCTGATTGGTGAAGCCTCTGGCGATCAATGTCAGTACTTCAACTTCCCTTTCCGTGAGCTCCGTGAAAAGGTTGCTCCTGTCAGGTTCCCCACGGCTGAACTGTTTGATCAGTCGTGACGCCACTCTGGGATGCAGAGTCGCTTCCCCTATGGAGGCCTTGCGAATGGCTTCGACCAGTTCCGCGGCTTTGACATCCTTGAGCAAATAGGAAATCGCACCTGCCTGAAGCGCTGGAAATATATGCTCATCCTCATGGAAGGAGGTTAAAATGATGATTTGGGTGCGGGGGCTGATATCTTTCACTTTACGCGTGGCTTCCACACCGTCCATGCCAGGCATGACCAGGTCCATCAAGACTACATCTGGAACATATTCGCGAGCCAGGCGTACAGCCTCTGCTCCAGATTCGGCTTCTGCTACTACCGAAATTTCGGGCTGCACTTCCAGGTATCCCTTAGCCCCATGACGTACCATTTGATGGTCATCTACGATCATGACTGTGATTGGTTCTGGCATATAAGGCCTCCTCCACTACCCGGTAGGAAAAGTTGCGCAGACTTTCGTCCCTCGTCCAAGCTCACTTTGGATGCTGAAATCGCCTTTGAGCGATTCGACCCGTTCGCGCATCGAGTCAAGACCCATCCCGTCACGCTTCTGCTGGATGTCAAACCCAATACCATCGTCCCTGATGCAAAACCTAACCGAATCTTCTCTAAAACTCATGGTGGCATCAACGCTGTTTGCAGAACTATGGCGGGCCACATTGGCCAACGCTTCCTGCATGATGCGGTAGATTGTCTGTTTGATCTCCAGGGGTAAATCGATAAATCCATCCACTTTCAGGCTCGCTTCAATTCCAGTTTGATGAGCCCACTCAATGATATATTCATTGAGTGTTTCATCAAAACGCGTGCCATTCATCGACGGAGGGCGCAGCTCATGGATCAAATCCGTCAACTCAACGCGGACCGAATCCACCAGGTTATCGGCTTCAACCAAATGGCTTTTTGCAGATTCGGGATCGCGTTCGAAAAGCGTCAGGGCAGTACCCAAATGAAAGGAGGCTGCTAAGGCTTCTTGCTTGGCACTGTCGTGAAGATCGCGCGCCAGGCGGTTACGCTCTTCAGAAACAGCTATCTCCTGGCTTCTCTTGAGGAACTGCTGCAGCTGCTCAGCCATTTGATTGAGGCGAATTGCCAGCTGGCTGATTTCATCTCCCACGGAATCCTGGATAAATTCAGAAAAATCACCCTGGCTCCAGGCACCAGCCACTTGCGAGACGCGCTCTAAACGTGTGACCATGCCGCTGGCTGTTATGGCGCCAAAGATCGTACCGACTATTCCCGCGGCCAGCAGCAGGATCAATACACTCCGTCCCACCAACGACCACAGCGTTGCTGGGATATCGTTGGCAGTTGGTAAATGCTCAACATAAATGATCACGGCCCCTAATACTTCCAGATTGTCTTCATCCATCACTGGGACCGCAAAATAAATACGCTCATGCGGTTCAAGGGTAATGAATAATTTCTCCGGATCAACTTCTCCATTTAAGGCTGCTGTCAGGGCACCTTCCAAACCAGGTAAGATCCCCATATCAAGCGGCTGCCCAACCGCTACTTTAGAGAAAAAATCCGGGTTCGTAACCCCAAGCAAGACTCCATCTTGATCAAGGATAAGAGTACTCCCCCGTCCCGCTGTTCTTAATCGGATTTGAAAATCACCAATTTGGAGTATATCAAGCTCTGTAATCGTTAATTCCCCCTTTTGCATCAATATCTCGATCAGATCTGTATCGATAGGCTCTTGTGACAAAATACTGCGCACCAGGCCCGCATCGTTTTCTGTGATAATCCGAATCCATTCCTCGGGGGTGAGAACGCGGTTATAAATATCGATCGGAATAAATGCCTTTGAAAACAACAGATACCCCAGGACCAAAACGATAATGAACAAGGAACCCACTGTGACAGCTGTATAGCTCAGTGTCAACTTCCACTGTAAGCGGCGAAAAGGTAATTTTATTCTCTCGATGAACATTTTCTTTTTAGACGACCAACTTTCTGTAAATAATAGGAATGAAAAGACAGTTTATATGAGTATAACTGAAAAGACTGTCTGCCTTATATGACCAGAGACCTGTTTTTTCTAGAACCTAAGATAGATTTGAAGACCTATAATCTAAGCCCCGGTTTTTGGGTTAGTACAGCGACTTCTAAAGGTGAGAAGCCCAGGATGTCGATAGCGGTCAAAAATATCGCCTCCCGCGTCGACACTTCTCCATCGAAGAACTAACCGCGGTCTCGGATGTGGATTTTCATCATTATGCTCACATCCTTTCAAAAAAACCGCCTTCGAAGCAATGGGCAATCTAAATGGATTGGGCTGCAAGGAGCAGGCGGCGTCGATACCCACACCCTGGTTCCTGATACCCGAGGGATGCCTTATAGGGTCACCGGTATAGTAGGAGAAGATATTCAATTGTATGATCCACCACGTTCACTTTTATGTTGACCAACGTCACATATGACCACGTGTCTACAGGACGGGGGTGATTTTATCGTCATGAGGTTGTAAATTCCAATTTTTATTGAGGAACACACTTATCACAATAATACTGAATGTATAATATTCCAAAGAAGAGATATTGCATCAAGAGATTTGATTATCAACCCAA
>JBEQLH010000034.1:0-16403 GCA_040326075.1 Anaerolineales bacterium | reverse complement strand
GTTAGATCAAGAATTACACAAGATAGTTGCCAGTGTTGAAAATAATTAGCTCTTATGCGACCTAGCCTACAAATTCTCCCTGAGCATATCCTCCCGCAGGTTGTTGATGAAGCTCTGCAGCTACTTCGATCACCAGGTATCAAGGTAGGTTCCTTGGAGGCGCTTGACCTGCTGCACAGCTCTGGAGCGATCGTTGACCGAATTGAAGGTGTTGCTCAGCTCCCAGAAGAATTAATCCTCCGGGGGTTAGATTCCGTTCCTCGAGAGTTTGCCCTGTTCAATAGTTTTGGCGAATCAGCTGTCCAATATGCTGGGGATCGGGTCCATTTCAATCCTGGCTCTTCTGGGGTCCATATGCTCGATTCGGATACCATGGAGCATCGTCCTTCACAGACCTCAGATCTAATTCACATCGTTAAAATCGCCGAATTTCTTTCAGACTATGATGCACAATCAACAGCTGTCATCTGCCATGATGTGCCAGAAGAAATTGGGGATTTGTACCGTTTACTTGTTGTACTGCTTTATTCAGATAAGCCAATCGTTACCGGTGCATTTTCATCCCAGACCAGCCAGGTGATGTTTGATATGTTAAACATTTGCGCTGGGAATCCCCAGGAGGCAGCTGCCAAGCCCAGGGCGATCTTTGATGTTTGCCCATCACCGCCATTAAATTGGACAAAGTTTGCATCACAAAATCTGATTGACCTCGCCAATGCAAACATACCAGCACAAATTGTCTCTATGCCTCTCACTGGAGCTGCTGCCCCAATCACTCTAATGGGCTCGATAGTGCAACATGCTGCGGAATGTTTAAGCGGGATCACTATCCACCAGCTAGCCAATCCAGGCGCTCCAATAGTTTGGGGAGGCGCGCCCGCTCAATTTGATATGCGTCATGGAACTACATCAATCGGGGCCATTGAAACCACCTTAATTATTAATGGCTATGCGCAAGTTGGAAAAAGCTTAGATCTCCCAACCCATGCTTACCTCGCAGCGACGGATTCCAAAGTAGTCGATACCCAGGCAGGGATGGAAAGCGGCACTAGTGCAATCCTGGGAACCCTTTCGGGGATTAATATGATTTCTGGGGCAGGCATGCTTGATTTCCTGGCCGCCCAAAGCCTTGAAAAATTAGTGATTGATGCTGAAGCGATCGCCATTGCCAGACGATATACCCAGGGGATCCAAATTCGCAATTCATCTTTAGGTCTCGAGTACTTCGAGGGTTTCGAATTTCCAGGGAATTTCTTGAAGGAAAAAATAACCCGGGAATTGTACCGGAAAGAACAGCATATGCCTTCAGGTGTTATCGATCGGGGTTCGTTGCGCGCTTGGCGGGAAAGTGGGAAAAGCGACACCTTGGATAGAGCAAAATTGCTGGTGAAAGAAATCTTGTCAGCTTACCAGCGACCGGAAATCCCAACGGATACAGAAAAAGAATTGAAGCTCCTGGTTTCCGACGTGGCTCGCAATGCTGGAATGGACCAGCTTCCAGAAATAATCAATTAGTCAACTTCTTCTTGTAATATAGAAGATAATATCAAGGGACCTATTTTTGTTGATTGATTATCACGAAATTTTGAGATTTAAATCGATAATTGAAAATATTTCATAATTTCAATGAAGTTACTCAGATACAAATCTGCTTACACCCGCAATAAATTTGACAGAAAAAACCAGAGGTTTGCAGGTCGTTCTGCGAGGCGTCGTGTGAAATAAGGGTACCACTCACTCCCATAAGGTACATAAACTCTCACAGGATACCCTTCAGCTGCTAAACTGTCCTGCAAATCACGCCTGATCCCATGCAGCATTTGGAACTCGATCGCAGTCTTTGGCAACCCAGTATCCTTAATATGTTGTTTGGTGACTTCAATTCTCTTCTCATCATGAGTAGCAATCGCTGGAATTGGAGGGATTTTGCCATCTTCGCTAATAGTTGGAGTTCCATTCGAAAACGATCCAGACACCAGCAATTCCACCAGGTGGTCAAAATTCTCATCAACATCAGATTTTTTTGGATAGGCAATTTCCTCAGGTTCCATATATGCCCCTTTGCACAACCTGATCCTGGAGCCCACATCTAAGAGTTTAGACACATCTTCTTCGCTTCTGTATAGGTAAGATTGGATAACGATTCCAACATTTTCGCAACTGCATTGGTCAATAGCGGAGGAGAATAGATCCAAAGTTGTCTTTACCCACTGCGAGTCCTCCATGTCTATGCGGACAAAAGTGTTATTTTCCTTTGCAAACATTAATATCTCGATCAGATTCTCGGCACATAACTCTACATCCACAGCAAGTCCGATTTGAGTCAGCTTTATTGAAACATTTGATTTAACCCCTTCCCGTTCGATCTGTTTCAGTATTTCTAGTATATGGTCTTTGGCTTGGCGGGCTTCTTCCACATTGGATGTGTGTTCCCCGAGATGATCAAGCGTTGCATTGATATTCTTAGCATTGAGACTCTTTACCACCTGGATAGCATCCTCGAGAGTTTCTCCGGCAATAAACCGGGACGCAGCCCGCCAGGCAAAACTCCAACGAGTAACTATTTGTCTAGCCCAATCAGCCTGAGAAAGGTAAATGAGGAGGTATCGAAGCATAGTTTTTACTCTGAGGTGATCTGGACAAAAAAAGTAAGCCAGATCAATAATTGACCTGGCTGCAGAATTTCATCATTTGAATGTGAGATGGTACAGTCTGATTGATAACCAACAAATCATTATGGATTGCCCGGACTTGATAGTGTGATGTTGGAAGAATCCAGCCAACCTGTCCAAAAGCTTTCCCATTTTAGCACAAAACAAACATTGTCAAAGAAAATCCATGATGGGCCACAGAGCACAAATTCAACAAGCACAAAATCAACCTCCAGAAAGCTGATAGATAGCAAATCGCTTTGAATTGTATATCTCTTCCACTGATTCTAGGTTAATGTCATCCAAGAAAGAACGCCGGTCTAAAACATATTCAAGATTTTGTTCATATGCTTTATTTACAACCACAATCGCATGATTAAAGGGTTTATCTTTCGTCAATTCAGTTGCTTCTTGAGAGATACCGTACCGTCTCAAATAATATTTCAACACGATGGTATCGGGAGATGTTACGACCACAACATCCTCAGGTTCTAAATAATCGCTGAGATACATAGCAACTTTCTCAAGTTCACCTCGGGCATGTAATTTTTGAGAATATTGAGTGTAACTTCTCAAAAAGCTAGCCAAAAGTGGCAGAATGACTAATACACCAATCACCCCAATCGTCAGGTAATCTCTATGAGGTACCCTGGTCAGGATGAATTCAATTAATCCCACAATGCCTGCTGATATCCAGATCACAATCAGGGGCAATAAGAACAACCAGATCCTCGGCCAAGGAGCTACTCTCTGAATGACCAGTACAGTTCCGATCCACAATATCCCCGCAACAATCAATGGGACTCGCCTTTTCTTGGGCAGTCCTGGAACAAATAATGAGGCAACGAGACCAATTATGGCTATTATTGATATCCAGCCTGGCAGATTCCGATTCCATTCAGCCCAGGTATTCTTCATTCTGACAGGTATGCTTTGATAAAAATCCGACCAGCTTAGCGCCTCAATGACATCATTGCTGACCAGTGGTTGAATACCGGAATTTAGGATAATTGGGGTATAAAGAACTCCAGTAAAAGCTATTATCAATACACTAGATGAGCCCAGATAAAAGAAATAATCAATGCCATAATCATCATTAACATCATTAATTAATTTTGATAACACTAGCCACGTTAGTACCATTCCAATTGGGTAAATCATGGTTGGATTTGTATATAATCCAAGGCTTGAAATTATCACCAAAAATCCCCAGGCAAGCATATTCTTGTGACCCTTTATAAATAAAGCTAGGGCAACAATTATTAGCGAAAACAAAGTTAAGATTGTATAACCACGTGCGGTAGTTGAATAATCAATCAGCACAGGTAGCGAGGCCACAATGCTCGCGCTTACCAATGCGATATTGGTGCCAAAAAATTTCTTCCCCACCAGGTATGTTGCCGGGATGATCAAAATTCCCGCCAGGAACGTAGGTAATCGAATTATAGCTGGTGAATCACCAAAGAGCTGGAAAGCCAAATTCACTAATATTGTATGAAATACATGATTATTCGGAAGGTGATAATCAGTTACTGAATATCGTAAACCACGTGAGGCAAATGCCATGAATGTGTAGGTTTCGTCATGCCCCATGGGTCTCCACAGGTACGCGTACCTGAAGAATATTCCTAAGGCAATAATTCCAAATAATATGATCAGGGGACCCAAATCACTTTTGGATGGTTTGATCGAAAGAGCAATTTCCCTGATCTCACGCCGCATTCTGAAAATGAATGCCCTAATTGAGGACAGAAATGCTTCAATGACGATTTTAGCTCTATCCCGGAAACCTAATAAAAAAACAGCAATCACCAAAAAAAGTACAGCAAGAGGACCTGCAAAATACTTTTCAAAGGAATAAATCCTCAGAGTATATGATTCGACTTCACCATCGGCAGCCAATGCATCGACCCAACTTTTCTGGAATTCAAAGGGAAGCAAAAAAATCAGGGAAAATACAATCCCTCCAATAACACTCAATATTATCAATGCCGACCAAATAATATTAGTTCTCGTTTTTTGGTTCATCTGGCATATCCCGATTTAAGAAGTAAATTTTCATGCCCTTCAAATGGTAACCAACAATATTTAACCGCCTTCTTGAAGAATTTTATAAACTGAAATCGGATGTTCAGAGTAGTCCACAATCTGAATGGTTCAGCATCCCCTAATTATATCGTTCACAAGGGAGATGAGAAAGACCCAGGATAAGAACAACTCTTGGTTCCTCCAAAAAAAGGTAGGGATGTTAAGTTGAGTCTAGATACACAACCTGTGATCCAGGCTCTGGTGACTCGGCACTATCGCCAGGTTTATTCTAAACTCAAATATCCGGTGAAAATAAGGTTTATTGATTTACCTGGAATTTGATCTCATATCCGGATTCGACATCACACGCAGTAATCCACCACGACCGATGTTCAATCGCGAACAAACCCTTGGATTAAGATTACTTTTGGTTGGTGAATTTCCCAGATATTTTCGACAACAAATAGTTTCTTACAAATATTTTTACTGGTTGACAGAAATCCAAATCGACCTTAAAATAAAATTTAAGGTTGATTTGGATTTACAATGCCAACCCATATGAACAAAATCGAACGCCTCGATTCATTTGATCAGATCAATACTCTTTCCGATCCAAAACGGCTGGCTATCCTCCAAATGCTGATGGAACAGCCCAGAACAGTCTCGCAAATTGGTCGCGAACTCGGCGAATATCCAGCTGGAATACGCTACCACATCAAAAAACTGGAACAAGTCCAGATGGTTGAACTCAGCGAGGTCAAGATTTCAGCAGGTTATAGCGAAAAATATTACTCAGCAAAAAGCCGGGCCTTCCTCCTCCAAAGAATGATCCTACCGCATTCTGATCAAAAATCTATCATCTTCATGGGCAGCCATGATCTCGCCTTTGAAAAATTAACTTCCGATTTCGAAAAAATAAATTCGGATACCAAAATTATGAGCATGCCAGTTGGCAGCTTGGACGGTTTAGTAGCTTTGAGACAGGGTATTGCTCACCTGAGCGGATGCCATTTATTCGATTCTGAGACAAGTTTATTCAATCAGCCATATATCAAGCACATCCTTCCAGACAGGCAAATAAAAATGATCACACTTGCCCACCGAACCCAAGGACTAATACTCAGGCGCGGCAATCCTAAGCAGGTATCAGAGCTGCATGATGTGGCTCGCCAAGATATTACCTTTATAAATCGCAATCGTGGTTCTGGAACCCGTATATGGTTCGATAATAAATTGAAGGAAAGTGGAATTAAACCTGAAATGATGATTGGCTACACGAAAGAGTTAAATTCTCACACGGGTGTCGCCCAAGCAATTAGGCTTGGAACTGCTGATATTGGTATTGGTTTAATCGCAGCAGCGGTTGTAGCGAAATTAGATTTCATCCCATTGTTCGAGGAACAATATGATTTAGTTATACCAGGAGAACAGATTGAGGATCCAGCTATCCGAGAAATGCTGGATTACATTTCTACTACCGGATATCGCCAGTCGATTAACTCCCTGGATGGATATAGATCAGAGAAAACAGGGACTTCCTTGGATGTGTCGTCCTAAATCATGACTCACCTATCCATTTAAATGCAACCATGACAAAAAAAACTTTATTGAATTTCCTTTTGATGTTGCTCATGCTTGTGGCTTTAGCGGGCTGTTCAGGAACAATTTTTGCTGATGTACCTCCTCCAGCCCTGAATTCTGAACAAATCATCTTAGCAACTACAACCAGCACTCAAGATTCAGGTTTGCTGGATTACCTGCTCCCCATTTTCCAACAACAAAGCGGCTATATCGTTAAAACAATCGCTGTCGGGACGGGAAAAGCGCTGAAAATGGCTGAAGATGGTAACGCTGATGTATTGCTGGTCCATGCCCCATCGGCAGAAAAAGAATTGATGGATAATGGCAATGGGAGTGAGAGATTCCTCATTATGTATAACGATTTTGTCGTCGTGGGTCCATCTGATAATCCAGCGGGGATTTTAGACACAAACTCTGTATACGAATCCTTTCAAACGATTAATGATACGAGATCCACATTCGTTTCCCGGGGAGATGATTCTGGGACACATAAAAAAGAATTGGAATTTTGGGATGAAATCGATATTTCCCCAGTTGGAGATTGGTATCTCGAAACCGGTCAAGGCATGGCTGCTTCGCTCAGGATCGCTTCAGAAAAGAATGCCTATATATTAACTGATCGGGCCACATACCTTGCGAATCTAGATTTTCTTGATTTAGTAATCCATATTGAAGGGGATAATCAACTTCTAAATGTCTACCATGTAATCGTGGTCAATCCTGAAAAGTGGCCGCAAGTTAATTTCGAAGGCGCCCAGGCATTTGCTGCATTCTTAATTTCAAATGATATTCAGTCATTAATTGGTGAATTTGGCATTGAACAATTCGGACAACCGCTTTTCATCCCGGCTGCAGATAAGATAAATGCAGAACTAGGATTAGATTAATCCATGCAAGTGATTTGGGAAGGAATTAAGGAAGCATTTCTACTCATTATCAGAGGTGATCCAGAAATCTGGGCCATCACCTGGTTAACACTCAAAGTATCTGGTACAGCAACGGCCATTAGCCTGATCATCGGATTACCGATAGGAACGTGGTTAGCTCTGAGGAGGTTTTCTGGACGTGGTTGTCTTTTCAGCTTTATCAATACCGGAATGGCATTTCCGCCAGTTGTGATCGGTCTGTGGGTGTCAATATTCCTGTGGAGAAGCGGTCCGTTCGGAAATCTAGGCCTCATCTATACTCCTGCCGCAATGGTGATCGCCCAGACCATCATCGCCACACCGATAGTCATTGGGTTGACGATTGCAGCTTTGCAACAATTAAATCCGTATCTTCGCTTACAACTGCTGGGTTTAGGGGCCTCAAGTTTGCAGGTTACTTTTGCCTTGTGGCGCGAGGCTCGTTTACCTCTGTTGGCAGCATTAATGGCAGGTTTTGGAAGCGTAATTTCTGAAGTTGGCGCTTCCATGATGGTCGGCGGGAATATCAAAGATCAAACCCGGGTTCTTACAACTGCAATTGTGCTCGAAACCAGTAAGGGTCGATTCACTATCGCGATTGCACTTGGTATCATCCTATTATTTATCGCATACCTGGTGAATTATTTCTTGACTTCAATCCAGCAAAGAGGAGCCCAAAACAGGGAAGTTCAATAAATTGTAATTTCGATATGACCTCAAGAGAACATCCAGTTCTAAAAATCAAGAATTTACAGGTGAGTAGAGGGAGTGAATTTAACTTATCTATAAATCATGTCGAAATTTATGCAGGTGAAGTTATTGCTATCATTGGCCCGAACGGAGCAGGGAAGAGCACATTGTTGCTCGCACTCAGCAAGCTATTGGAAGCAAAAGCTGGTTCGATCTCTTTAAGAGGCAAGTCGATAGAACAAATAGCTGATCTTGAATATCGCCGCCAAATCGCGCTTGTGCTTCAAGAACCTCTATTATTGGATACTTCAGTTTTCAATAATATCGCCGCTGGTCTTCGATTTCGGGGGATTTCAAAATCTGAAATAAATCAGCGAATTGATGAGTGGTTAATCAAGCTGAATATCAGCCATCTAAAAGATCGACCAGCATCCCAACTCTCTGGTGGTCAAGCACAACGGGTTAGCCTCGCGCGTGCAATGGTTCTTAAACCAACTTTGTTACTTTTGGATGAGCCTTTCAGTGCCCTTGACACGCCAACCAGAATGTCATTGATGCAGGATTTACGCAACCTGCTATCCGAAACAGCTACCACCACCATCTTCATTACTCATGACCAGGAACAAGCCTTGTTTCTCGGTGACCGGATCGCCGTATTACTGGATGGGAAGATAGCACAGATCGATTCCCCACAGAATGTATTCTCCTCGCCGATTGATACTACGGTAGCGAATTTCCTGGGTATTGAGAATATCCTACCAGGGTATGTCATGGATAACAGAGATGGCAAAATGCTCATCGATGTTGAAGGTAAACAGTTAGAAGCAATAGGTAAATTACCAATAGGTAAGGATGTCTTTTTTTGTGTGCGCCCGGAAGAAATCATCTTGTGGAACACAGCAGATATGCCTAAATCCAGTGCCCGCAATCAATTGGACGGACAGATAACTTCAATCTCAAACAAAGGTCCTCTCCAGCAAATTAATCTAGATTGCGGCTTCCCATTAATTGTGTTGATCACCCGCGCCTCCGCTCAAGAATTGGATATTGAACCGGGGATGGAAGTTTGTACAACATTTAAAGCCAGCGCCGTCCATCTCATTCCAAGGTAAACAATATACTTTTAAATAATTTATACATCAGGATTCTTTCTTCCACCTCCAATTAACATACCGATATTTTTTCCCTTGAAAGTGAATATCTTGGTTATAATCGCGACAGGATGTCTTTACAAAGAAGAATTCTCCACATTGATTTAGACGCGTTCTATTGTGCTGTTGAAGAACAGCGTGATCCAGCTCTGAAAGGTAAGCCTTTTGCGGTTGGAGGGCAACCAGATCAACGTGGAGTGGTTGCTTCCTGCTCCTACGCAGCCAGAAAATATGGTGTTCGATCTGCTATGCCGATGGCTCAGGCAGTGAAAATTTGCCCAGGTTTATTGATTGTCCGTGGTCACTATCGTGATTATAGTCAAGCGTCACGAAAAGTGATGGAGCATTTAAGGGAATTAACCCAACAGGTTGAGCAAATATCGATTGACGAAGCATTTCTTGATATCACCGAACTCATTGACCAAAGCCAGATCGTCGCTACCCGACTGCAATCTCACATTCTCTCAGAATTTAATTTACCTTGCTCGATTGGGATCGCCTCAAACAAACTGGTGGCAAAAATGGCGACTGACTTCGGAAAAGTGTCTAGTGGATATACAGATAGCCCCCCGAATGCGATCCAAATCGTACCCCCTGGGAAAGAAAAAGTATTTCTTGCTCCACTACCTGTGGATGCCTTATGGGGAGTTGGGCCAAAGACCGCTGAGAAACTTATTGAAATGAATATCAATACCATTGGCGATCTGTGTCTCGTTTCAGAGGACGTCATGATCAAGAGATTTGGGAAGTGGGGATACGCAATTTCCCAACGCGCACGGGGAATTGATGACAGACCAATAACAATTCAACATACTGCCAAGTCAGTTAGCCAAGAGACAACTTTCGCCAAAGATGTTGTTGACGAAGAAACCCTGTTGAAAACCATTCAGCGACTATCCAACCATGTCAGCCTGCGCTTAGCAGAGAAACATCGTCAAGCCACTACAGTAAAAATAAAATTGCGTTGGTCTGATTTCACAACCATAACCAGACAAGTGACGCTCAGCCAGCCGACAAATAAGGAAGATGTTATCTATAATGCAGCCGAAAAACTATTTCAAAATTCCTGGAAATCAGGTAAACCTGTGCGCTTGATCGGGGTTGGATCAAGTGGTTTGGCTCCAGAACAATTGAACCTATGGGAGCACCACTCAAAAACAAATTCCATAGAAACCGATAAAAAACTTAATTCGGTCATTCATGACCTGAGGGAGAAATTTGGGGACCAAATACTGAACTGGGGGGAGGATTTGACTAAAGATAAATAGTTTGCCGATTAAACTCCGATATCTTTTTCCCCCTGGCTTTCCTTTTTTTATCTATCCCGATCTTCTTCAAATTGAATGAACGGTAAAGTATGATGGATTAGATTGATTCAAGTAGAAAATCGCAAATTACCCTATTTTGTTCCACCAAGCTCTTGGGATGACGAATTGTAAGGAGCAGCTGGATTACTTCTCAACAATCGTTGAGTGAGCTTTTTAAATCCAATTACCAACCGATGTTGACGAAATCGGCTTGCTGACCGACGAACAAAAGGTATTCTTAGTATCAGTAAGATTAAAACAATTGCGCCATATAACAAAGGCGTCCGAATGTCTGATTTTACTAACCAAACATAATGAACGATTACTAAAATTGCTGCCAAATATACAAACTTATGTAACTTCGCCCAAGTTCTTCCTAATCTTTTCATCCAACCGCGCGTGGATGTGACTGCCAATGCAAGAAGAATTAACCCAGCTGAGAATCCAACCAGCGCATACCGTTTCTCAAAGATTGCCTCTTTGAGTAAAAACAGGTCAAACTGATAGTCCAGACCAATAAATATCAAGAAATGTAGACTCGCGTATAAGAAAGCATATAATCCCAAGGGACGGCGAACTTTCAGGGCCTGGCGAAAGCCGAAAACAGTATTCAAAGGTGTACAGGCAAGCGAAAGAATAAGAAGTACTAGTGCGTATTTTCCCGTCCGAAGCTCTAAAGCTTGAATTGGATTAAACGTCAGGTTATCCCGGGTCCAATTAATAACCAACAGCAATAATGGCAGCAGTGCAGCAATATGCACAGTTGCTTGGAACTTTGTAAATCTTGGGAAGGTGATATTTACCATATTAGTTAGGTCATTTAATTATCGAATGCTGCAATCAATTTATGAACTAATAATTCACAGCTAAATCCATTCCTGCGTAGAGATGAGCGACCTCTTCCTCGTAACCATTGAACATCAAAGTACTTTGTCGTCCTGATTCCCCTATCCGGCGTTCCGAAGATTGCGACCAACGAGGATGATTGACTTCAGGATTGACATTGGCGTAAAATCCATACTCATACGGGTTTGCTGTCATCCACAGGGATGTCGGCATCTCATCAACCAGGTCAATTTTGACGATCGCCTTAATACTTTTAAATCCATACTTCCAAGGCACAACCAACCGCACGGGGGCACCGGATTGAGGGAGTAGACTCTCCCCATATAAACCTGTAGCGAGGATTGTCAGGTCATTCATAGCTTCATCTATGCGCAACCCTTCAATATAAGGCCATTTGTATCCATTGTTGTTTTGACCTGGCATCTGATCTGGATCATAAATTGTCTCAAAACGTACATATTTTGCACTCGATGTTGGTTCTACCTCATTTAGCAAATCTGCTAATGGAAATCCCATCCACGGGATCACCATTGACCAAGCTTCAACACAACGCAATCTATAGATTCTTTCTTGTTGGGTGAATTTATTTAAATCATCAAGATCATAAGTCTTTGGATTATTGACCAACCCTCCAACCTCAATTTTCCAAGGTGAAGTTGAAAAATCTTTTGATAATTTAGCTACATTTTCTTTACTGATAGTGAATTCATAATAATTATTGTAGTTCGTTATCGCCTCAAATGATGTCAAGGGTTCTTCCACTTGATTTGGTGTAGCGCTAGCAATTACCTTTGTTGGTAAATTAGTATCTGTTGGAAATACGGTATTAGTATCCGTTGGAAATACTGTAGATGAAACAGGTTGCCCACCACAGGCAGCTAAAACCATTGCACTGGCACTAACCACCCCCATCCCCTTCAAGAATTCTCTGCGCGACAAATATGTACTTTTAGGTGTAATCTCTGAAGGATGAACTTTGTTCATAACTATATCCTCTTTTTTTACCAAATTTATCTTATAAGTATAAATGATACATTATATTTATTACAAATCTATAAACATTAATTAAGCATTTGCTTAAATTGATTGGCAATTATAATTCAGGTAAACTGAAATCTCTTTCAACCCTGGAACGAGTATGATAAACATTGATGGATCAATTGGAGAGGGTGGTGGTCAGGTGTTGCGGACATGTTTATCCCTATCACTCATTACAGGTCAGGCTTTTCACATCTCAAATATTCGTTCAGGTCGGCCACGATCTGGACTTAGCGCCCAACACCTTAGCGCTGTCCAGGTTGCTGCTAAAATTGGGAAAGCTGATGTTGACGGTGCCGAGCTGAATTCAACTTCTGTATTTTTTGCACCTAAATTGATCCAGCCTGGACGGTACCAATGCGATATTGGTACTGCGGGTTCAACTTCATTGGTTCTTCAAACTATATTCCTTCCATTGAGTATGGGTGGCGCAGCTTCCTCAATCTCCATCTCAGGAGGCACCCATGTCCCTTGGTCACCAAGTTTCGATTTCATGACCCACCATTGGCTATGGTGCTTGAGGAAGATTGGATTTGATATTACACTAAAGTTGGAATTAGCAGGCTTCTATCCCCGAGGTGGAGGTTTAATCCACGCAACAATTCGACCCACGAACTCTACATCCCCCCTTAATCTTTCACAGCGAGGAAAGTTATTGCGGATTCGCGGCACGTCAGCTGTTGCCAACCTTAATCGGGGTATAGCTGAAAGGCAACGCAATCAGGTTCTTCGCCGTCTTGGAGATAAGTATCCTCTGAGCGATATTCGCATCAGTGAACTGCCATCTAAGTTCAAAGGAACAACTATCTGTCTAATTTGTGAATTTGAACACTCGCAAAGCTGTTATTTTGCATTGGGAGAACTTGGAAAACCTGCTGAAAAAGTCGCAGATGAAGTAGCCGATCGCGTAGAATACTTTCTTTCTACAGATGCTGCTGTCGACGAATTCCTTGCTGATCAGATATTACTTCCTCTCTCGTTTGCCACTTCAAGATCTACTTTTTCCACCGCAAAAATTACTCGCCATTTGATCACCAATTCTGAGATCATTCAAGAATTTCTTCCAATAAAGATCCAGATCTCCGGAGACACTGGCTCTCCCGGGATGGTCTCTATTGATCCAAATCCATCATGAATATATCAATACCAAAAGTAGACCAAAAGTGGTTGGTCCTGATTGCGATTGGTGCAAGTACATTCATGTCAGCACTGGATACGAGCGTTGTAAACACCGTGCTGCCTGTGATCAACCAAACATTCGGTAGTGATATAGCTACAGTTGAATGGGTCGTCACGATTTACCTGTTGATTGTGAGTGGTCTATTGTTGAGCTTCGGTCGGCTTGGTGATATGCGCGGTCACAAATCGGTCTTCTTGATCGGTTTTACCATATTTATCACCAGCTCTGCCCTGTGTGGTTGGGCACCTTCGATAACCGCGCTGATCGCCTTTCGAGGTTTACAGGCATTAGGTGCAGCAATGTTGGCTTCGAACTCACCCGCGATTCTCACCAAGAACTTTCCTGCCTCACAACGTGGCCAGGCGTTGGGACTTCAGGCGACGATGACTTATCTTGGATTAACTGCAGCACCTTCGCTGGGTGGTTGGTTAACAGATCTAATATCCTGGAGATCAGTTTTCTATATTAATATTCCGGTAGGTCTGGTGGCATTTTTTCTTAGCTGGAAATTCATCCCCCAGGATACAAAAACTGAGAACCAAGAAAAATTTGATTTACTCGGGGCGGGAGTATTTTTAGGCGGTTTGATCGCACTCCTGCTTGGTTTAAACCAGGGATATGCCTGGGGTTGGACGTCGCTGCCAATCTTGAGCCTGATAATAATAGCTGGATTTTTCTTAGCGATCTTCATTATTGTCGAAACAAGAAGTCCAAATCCAATGCTTGATTTAAATCTATTCAAGAATCGAGTTTTCTCCGCCTCTACTATCAGCGCATTATTTAATTATATTGCGGTTTTCAGCATTCTATTATTACTACCCTTTTATCTTTTGCAGGGACGCGGATTCAGCCCTTCCCAGGCAGGATTAATCCTGACTATTCAACCCATCACTATGGCAATCGTGGCACCAATTTCCGGAGGATCCTCCGATCGGATCGGCACACGAATCCCAAGCGTATTGGGCATGCTCATCCTATCCCTGGGGTTAATCCTGTTGTCCAGATTAGGACCAGATTCAGCAATTTATGAAATCGGGATCGCATTAGGGATTGTTGGATTGGGTACTGGAACGTTTATCTCACCGAATAACAGCGCTATTATGGGGTCTGCCTCTGTTCAGAGGCAGGGTATTGCAGCTGGAATTCTCGCCACAGCCCGATCAACCGGTATGGTCCTGGGAGTAGGCCTTGCTGGTGCGATCTTCACAACAATGATGGCTGAGTATAGTGGCGAAAATGCAATTTATGCGGCAATTCGCACTAGTTTTATTATCGCTGCAATCCTGGCTGCATTTGGTGCCTTCACATCAGCGATCAAAAAATAAGTTGTCTGTAATAAGTTGTGATAATAATCTCACTCGCTGTTTTTAACCTGGATAATCTCTGCCATGATGCTGATCGCGATTTCACTTTGCGACCTACCCCCCAGCTCTAATCCAATCGGAGCGTGCAAATGTGATAACTCTTCTTCTGTCAGTCCTGCCTCTCTTAACCTTTCCACCCTTTTTTGGTTAGTCCGGCGGCTTCCTAAAGCGCCCACATAACGTGCGTTGCTCTTTAAGGCTAATATTAATGCCGGATCGTCCAACTTAGGATCGTGAGTTAGCACTACAATAAAAGCAGAGCGATCAATTACTAAATTGCTCAGCGCATCTTGGGGCCATTGGCGAATGAGATTATTAACATGCGGGAATCGTTCACGGTTAGCAAATGCTCCCCTTGGATCGATCAAGATCGTCTCAAAACCGGCTGCATTGGCGATGGAAACCAAGGGATCAGATAAATGCCCACCGCCGATTATGATTAGTTTGGATGGTAAAGGATAAGATTCTACGAAGACTTTAGTTTCGTCAGGAATAGACAGTATTCCGTTTTTTCCATTTTCAAGAAATTCTAATGCTTTTTCTTTAATAAATTCGGCTTCCTCAGGGAGGGCTAGATCGCCTACAACTTTTCCATCAGACTGAATTAGCATTTTCTTATTAATTGTACCGATTCCCCCTTCTAAAGTGGTGACTGTGGCAAAGGTTTTTCCCGAGATGAGGTTATCCTTCAAAGTATTGTAAATGCTGTCCAATGCCGAACCTGGCTCGATAAAGACTTTAATTTTCCCACCACAGGCAAGCCCAACCTCCCAGGCAGTTTCGTCTGCGACTCCAAATTCGATCAGACGAGGTTTACCAGAATTTATTACTGATTGGGCTTCTTGGATAACCGCTCCTTCCACGCACCCTGCACTAACTGAACCGGCGATTCCACCGGCCATCGTTATAACCATTTTTGAACCAACGGGGCGCGGCGCCGATCCCCAGGTTTCAACAACTGTTGTGATTGCTAGATCTTGATTGCTCTCCCGCCACTGGTCCAATTTATCTAAGACATCCCTCATGGTAACTTTCCTTAATTAGTCCTTCGTGAATTAACGAGATCAGGAGTAGCGATACGAGCTACCCCCATTGTAAAAACAATTTTACTCGAATATTATTTATTAATCAGTTTCCAAAATTTAATTGGATGTGGAGTAGTCCGCTGAAACTTGAGCATCTCCCCTTCCTTAATGGATAACGAATGGAGTTATCATGGCGTTATCATTCTAATAACAGAAATCAGATACTGCATACTTGAAAGGTGACTCCAAATTAATATGTATCAGTTTCGGTGAACGTTTTCTTCAATTACTGACCTAATACAACGGAGGATAAAGAAAATAAATTTGACATGGTATGATTCACAATATTAATGCGTTGGGGACATCAGCGCATCGTCACTTTACTGGAGAATAAATGCAAAGATAGCCACCGATGTTAGTAAAAGAAGATGATTGGGATCCATCCGATATGAGTAATTCGAAATTTTTTTGTAATTACCAGTGAACTACAACCCGATTCGTTTTATTAATGAAACAATAATCCCCAGTTTTGATACACCGCCGATCTTTGAAAAGAAACCAGGTTGTCCTGAACGCTTTATTTGGAAAGGCGAAGAATTCAAGATTATTGATATATTGAGCGAATGGCATGATTACA
>JBEQLH010000204.1:4202-5720 GCA_040326075.1 Anaerolineales bacterium | reverse complement strand
CTGATGGTTGTGACCGTCATAGGGTGGATATTTCCCTTGCGGTTGACATCCCGACCGAGGATTGATGCGCCAGCATTGGCGAGCACGCCGACGACAGCTATGAGTACTCCGAGTAATTGGTTGGTCAGAAGTGTTGCTGGATAGAAGTAAATAACTGCTCCAAACGTGGCCAGGAGCACGCCAACCCATTGAAAGCGAGTTGGATTTTCCGCCAGCCATATGATCCCCATTAATGCCACCATGACAGTGCTGAAGCTCCACAGCAAGTTAACAGTTACGGCTGGTAAATAATACAGCGTAAGGAATATTGCCCCCTGGGTGATTGTGTACAGCAAGAGGCCTAACCCAAGCAGCTGCCACCATGTGCGTTTGGAAATCTTGCCCACGGACCTCATTTGCCTGGATAAAAGCACAAACGGCAGAATACACAGGAATGCCAATGTATACCGCAGACCTGCGAATGTCAGTGCCGGGATATCTTGCAGGCCAATCTTGATCAATACCCAGGAGGTCGCCCAAAGAAAGACGACGAAAAGAGCCTGGAAAACTGCCTTTGTGTGAGAGTTAATCCTGGGCATGTGAATTATTAAACGTGGAACTTTTCAGGAGCGATCTGACCAAATTTGAACATAATAAGTGAGTTGTCCGGTAGGGATATTCCTATCAGCAGGTTATGATTACAGAGCTGATCACTCAAGCGACTGGGCTGTCTTTGGGGATTATCGTTATGTGCTGAGTTGTTGCGCTTCGCATGGGTGAATAGGAGAGTATCTGGGAATCGGTATTGAAATCCCAATCCCCACCTTTGGCGATAACTTGAAAACCATGCGGATATTGAAAGTCAGGGATAAATACCTCCATTGGAGCGGTGATTTCCACATCCCAACGAAACTCGCAATCAAATCGTTTCGTTCCTATATCGAAGGACATAGATATCAGTGTGCCCGGGATCTTATATGCATATGGACGAACCACGGCCTCCAAAGCGCGCCCACCGTCGTGAATATCACTCGATCCGGTTTGTTGGTCACGGCTGAAAATCGATAAATCCTCATCATTCCACAGGTCCCCGTGTAGATTTGAGTTATCTGCAGTGTAGTTCCACAGCGTAAAGTTGACCAGGTTGGCCTCCAGTGCTTGCAGCGTGTCATCCAACGCATTAAATTGTTTGGAGAAATCACCAGTTTGGTACGCAGATTTATTGTTCATGTTGTAAGGTATCCCCGTCTCCCCAATCACTGTTGGTACACCGGAGAAAAAGGTGTCTGAGTACGCTGCCAATCGATTGATCTGTTTGGTAAACTCTTTTCTTTTTCGAACACGACCCAGGGTGAAGCGTGGTTTTTCTCCATGCGTATCAATGCCCAGCCAGGGTCGATAAATTTGGATTCCCAGGGTTGCCCCATCATACCAATGTGGGGCGTGAATAATACCTTCTTGCGATGAGACATCATATTTTTTGGGCCCGTAGTGGAAATCTGCTGCGGGTGGGTCTACAAATATCATCGCCTCCGGGTT
>JBEQLH010000204.1:0-4102 GCA_040326075.1 Anaerolineales bacterium | reverse complement strand
CCCTGCGCTACTAACTTTGCCGCAATTTGGTTCACATCTGGATAGCCAATATACCCCTGAGACGGCTCATTCAAAGTATCGTAACCAATCACGTTTGGAAACTCTTTCAAGCGAGCCGCAACCTGTTTCATAGCTTCAAAATAATGACCCTGGAGGTAATCCTGGACTGGAACACCTTCCACCCGGGTTTGCGGTGCGAACAAGTTCCCTCCGAAGAACAGGGTCCACATTGTGGCGCAGGCGAATTTGCTGTAGTTGGAAGTCCAGATCATGCGTGGGTATGGGTCGCCGTATTCCTGGTGAGTAATTGCCGCACCTGTTTCATGGAACTTGGTAATGTCCATTCCCACCGCTTCGAAGGTCCATCCGGGCGCGCCATCCCCTCCAGAGAAGCGGCTCCACACATCCTGGTGGGGGTCGATGAACAGAGTAAAATCATACTCGCTTGCCTTTTTAACCACCTGGTAAAGGTAATTTAAATAAGCTTCATCATAAATTCCCGGCCCCTCGTGCTCGATCGCTTCCCAGGTGATGATAAAGCGCAGAAAGGTCAACCCCCATTTCTTCAGACGGGTAAAATGTTCGTCGGCTTCATCTAATGGGAATGGCCTTCCGACGAAGCTCACATTGCAGTGATCATAGAAACCATCCTTGTTCCAGGTGGCACCGTTAGGTACCTTTGGCACTTTGGAGCTACCGCCAAGGTTTACGCCGCGCAGGTGTAGAATGCGGTTTTCATCATCAATAAATTGCGAGCCCTTAATTCCGATTTTCATTTGTTTGAACCAGGTGGAAAATATTTATCAGGTGGATAAATCATGCTCCATCTTGAGCGATGCATTCATGTCAAGGATTAAGCTGCGGGAAAGCATCGGAATAATATACTTTCGTGCAGGAAACAAGATTTCCAATATTCTGCATATCAGCGGTCTTCCCCCCTTCAAGTAACAGGTTCGAGCACCACAATCGGGATCTCCCGACCACCGCAGCGTTGCTCATAAGCCTGGTATCCAGGATAGTAATCAAGGGCCAGCTGCCAGTATCCTTCCCGCTCCGACTTGTTAGCGATCCGGGCATTATAATTGCCAGTTTGACCATTAATAATCAGTTGAACTCGAGGATTAGCCCTCAAGTTATGGTACCAGGCTGGGTGGTGGAGGCTGCCCAGGCTTGAAGCTATCAAGATAATATTTTCTCCATCCGGGTATCCGGCTAAGGGGACATTCCTGGGTTTACCGCTTCTGGCGCCGGTTGTGGTTAAGACAACAACTGGCAATCCAGTAAACATGGTCGTCAATGATTTTTCCCCATTAGACCACTTCAGCACAGCTGCATCCCAACGATGTAAATACTTCGACAATAATCCTGACGAAATAAACTCAATCGAGGCCAGTCTTTGGATTATCCTTTGCCACCAACGAATAGGGGAGTGTTCCATTGCGGATTGATTTTAACAAGCCCTGCAGAATTTAGCAACTGTTTTAGAAATTCAAGAATTGACCATCGGCTTGATAAATGTTGAACCAGATGCTCGGAAGGGTGAGTGCGGCACATGGTAAGATTGAAAAACTCACCCTCGTTCAGGGATCGCTAGTCGAAAATATCTTCCTAAAAAGATTGGAAACAAAATGTCGAAGTTATTTATCCGACCTGGTAAATTCGAGGACTCGTTTACCGTTTTCAATATCTTTGAGCGCTCCCTGGCAGATTTAGGTCGACGATTCGGCTCGACTTCTTCCTTCAGCACGGATGACCTGCGCTCATTGGAAAACATGTGGGCTGAACGCCGCTCATTGTACGAGCACCTGGCGCTCACCGCTGATCAATTCTGGCTGGCTGAAAGAGAGGGGATTGCGATTGGTTATGCTCGCTCCATTGTGCGCGATGGAGTCCGCCAGCTGACCGAGCTTTTCGTCCTGCCTGGTGAACAAGCGGGTGGTATCGGGCGAAAACTGATGGCGCACGCCTTCCCACCAATTCAATATGCAAAGCATAACTCCATCATCGCTTCTCCAGATAGCCCTGCCCAGGTACTCTATCTAAAATCAGGTGTCTACCCACGCTTCCCGGTGTATTATTTTGGTCGCTCGCCTGAAAAGTTATCTTTCAGCAGCGACCTGACCATCGAACCCTTCCAGGATTCCCCTTCTAACCTGGCCACCCTGGCCGAGATCGATAACACTGTGCTTGGCTTCACCAGGCAGGTCGACCACAATTGGTTATTATCCGAACGGCAGGGATATCTCTATTTCCGGAGGGACCAGCCGGTCGGGTACGGCTACCTTGGGGTTCGCAATGGACCTTTGGCTCTCCTGGATGAGGCTGATTTCCCCGCTGTGTTAGCGCATGCTGAGAGCCAGGCCGCAGCACAGTGTCGGACTGAGTTCGGATTGGAGGTGCCCATGATCAACCAGGTGGCGGTCGACTATCTCCTGGGGCGTGGTTTCAGGATGGACGCATTTATGGCGGTCATGATGACTGACAAGCCGTTCGCCAGATTTGAGAATTACATCCTCACCAGCCCGCCATTTTTTATGTAAATCTTCAGAGATAATCCGAAAACGAATCAGCTCTCCAGAAATCTTCTGCAATTCATGAATAGAGGCAAGAATGCCAATGAGGCGAGTAGAAAAAAACTGATTTGAGCGTCAAACTCAAATCAGTCGATTCGTGCTTCCATCTCAGCTGCAAGAATTCGCTTTATTGCGCTGCTGGAATATCCCAGACCTTAGCTTCACTAACGTCAACTGTGAAACCCACGTTTTCTACGGCCGCGATATTGACCCCGAAAGTTCCGTCCAAGAAAGTAGCATCTCTGGCTTCCCCAACTTGAAAACCGTTCACGTATAAAACCAGGTGATCGCCCTCAGCCCAAACTCCGAGCCGTTGAGTGACACCGGGGCCTTTGGCGATGTGACCATCAACTGTCCAATTGGTCAGATCGGTGAATTGCTCTCCATCCCATATTCGCAACTGGTAGGAGCCATCGCAGGCGACATTGTACAGGTAACCCTGGGTGTTATCCGGGGCGCGGAAGAAGATGCCGTACCTGTCTTTGCCTGCACACTGCTCACCAGTTGTGAAGACGACTTCGAGGTAGAAATCTTCCATTTTGGGGTAGGACATGGTCCAGGCATCGAAACTATTGGCTTTCTTGGCGGTAAGGACCAGCTTGCCACCCTGCAATTCTGATTTGGACTGATCGTTGTCGAATTGGTACCAGGTCTCGGTGCCATCATCGAAAACTGCGCCCCAGGCAGAAGACCCTAATTCGCTGCGTGGATCCGCTTCGGGGGTTGCTGTCGGGGTGATCTCTGCGGCTGGCGGTAGGGGTTCGGTGGTTGCTCCAGAGGATGTTTCAGTGGTCGCATCAGGTTGGGAGACCTCGGATGCTGGTTCGGTGCCTGGAACCGACTGGCAGGCAGTTCCAAGCAAAGCAATGACCAGGATAATCCCAATCATGAACCATTTGTGATCCGGGTGAATCTTCATGTTGACCTCCTTAAGGTTATCATTCTTGTTATTGTAAATAATCCAGTTGTCCTCTCAGAATAAAGTCTGAATTTTTGTTCAGCTACAAAACTGGCCGGATAGCCAGTGAAGAAAGTTGAGTTATTTGGGCAGCAGGGCGTGCAAATCTGCATCTGAAGTTTAATCAAAAGAAGCTCTTATTACTAGAAGAACCAGATCACTAATCCTAACAACAAAGTGACATATATCAGCGGGTAAACCCAGTCCAGGACGTTATCGATTCGCTCAACGATCTCGATTTTACCATTGACCTCTAACCGTCGCAGCCACACATTGTAAACGATCACCAGGGCATTGATGATGAACATGATCGCCATCACCGCATCCATGAAAGTCAGGTACCCTAAACGGGGGTAGTTATCTGCCAGGCTGAAGCTGAAGGCGATGAAAAGCAGCAGATTTGCGCTGGCTACCTCAATGCGTTGGGTGTAATTCTTGAGAAAGAAGGTGACCCAGGAGACCAGGATGATCAGCAGAATCGGCACAAAGATGCGGAAAATATAATAGCTCAGGTGCTGGGTTGCCTCAAAGCTGAAGGTGTACCGCGACGCAATAAACCCGCTGTTGGTCA
>JBEQLH010000203.1:4279-5744 GCA_040326075.1 Anaerolineales bacterium | reverse complement strand
GTGGTGCGCATTCCCGTCGGTTTTGGAAAGATAACCGGGGATCCCTGGCACAGTGTAACTGCTGAAGCCATTTATGCTCACACTTTGGGATGGCGAATAGCATTCCCCAGCAATGCTGAGGACGCGGTTGGATTGCTGCGGTCAGCCATGCGGGGTGACGATCCCACATTTTTCTTAGAACATCGCGCCCTGTTGGATACTTCCATTGGGCGGCGCCCCTATCCAGGTGATGATTACTGCCTGCCATTTGGTGCAGCAGCTCGATTAATCACTGGGGATGAAATAACCGTCATCTCGTGGGGAGAGACTGTCCACCGATGCCTGGAGGCAAGCAAGAAATTTTTCGGAAAGGTGACTGTACTGGATTTGCGTACTATCATCCCCTGGGATAAAGAAACTGTTCTGGACAGCGTGCGCAGTACTGGCAAGGTGCTGATCGTACATGAAGACACGATTACATCTGGTTTTGGGGCAGAGATCAGCGCCACGATTGCGGCGGAGGTATTCCCATACCTGGATGCCCCCATCCAACGATTAGCCACTCCTGATATCCCGATCCCATACAATATCCCGATGATGGAATCCGTCCTGCCGAGTGTAGAGTCAATCCAAGCAAAGTTAGAAGAACTGTTTGCGTATTAAGACAAAATCCAGAAAAATTTTTAGATATGGGTGATGCCTGGGTGAAATCAAGTATATGGTCTGTCAAGGTGCTGCTCACTCTTGCCCTGAGCTTGACGAGGGGTCGAAAGTGCGTAGCACCTCAATTTTTCATCTACAAAAGTTACCTGCAATAATAAGATTATTGATAATAAGTATTTTCACTCTTCAGTGAACCTTTTTCAATCATTATTAGTTGTTCCATTGGACGTCTCATCCTCTCTGCAACCAAAATGGAGACATTAAAATGAGCTCACAAACCCTAACTTTCACACAATCAGTAAATAACTCACCTGAAAGTTTATATGATGCTTTCACCAATGCCACCCAGCTGCGGGAATGGCTGTGCAATGTCGCGACTGTCGTACCACGTCCAGGTGGGCGAATCTACCTGTGGTGGAACTCAGGTTATTACACAAGTGGTGAGTTCACACACACCGAATCTGGAAAAGAAGTTTCCTTCACCTGGCACGGGCGCGGAGAACCAGATCCCACCCAGGTCAAGGTATCCTTCAAAGCTCAAGATAGCAGCACCTTGGTATCCCTCGATCACTCAGGCATGGGGACTGGTGATGAATGGGAGCAAACTATCTCTGAGATTGATAAGGGTTGGAAGACCAGCCTGAAGAATCTGGCTTCAGTTCAGGAAACCGGTGAAGACATCAGGTTCATTATGCGACCTATGCTGGGGATCATTCTTGATGAATTCAACCCAGAAATTGCCAGGCGCCTGGGTACGCCAATCAGTGAGGGGATCCGCCTATCTGGAGCAGTGGAAGGTATGGGGGCAGATTCTGCTGATCTC
>JBEQLH010000203.1:0-4179 GCA_040326075.1 Anaerolineales bacterium | reverse complement strand
TCAATGTTGGATGAGTTCCTGGAAGGCGTAACCGAAGATGAAGCCTCCTTCAAACCAGCTCCTGATGAGTGGAGCTTGAAGGGTAACCTGGCTCATTTTATTCAAGGTGAACGATTTTACCAACAATATATTGCTGAACTGGTGGATGGATACGAGCGTTTCGCTGATGGTTATGGAGGCAACAGCGATGCGTTCATAAATGCAACGGTTGCAGCGTACCCCAGCCTCAAGGAAATAGTCCATGAATATAAAAGCAATATGGAAGAGACATTATATTTCTTAGCCAATTTACCTGATGAATTTGTGGCCCGTAAGGGCACCTATTGGCGTTTGGCTTACGGTCTGCTTCAGGATCCATACCACCTCACCTCTCACCTGGAACAAATGCAGGCAACGTTGGATGCCGCACGCAATAAATAATACAGATCGAATACTTAGATAAACCTTCGGCGGTGACTATGGTGATGACGAGATCATCAGTCACCGCTAATTTCTTTAAAGGATTATCCGAGTATAATTTAGACAAAATTCATCCATTTGTTTTTTTAGTTGATGTGAGCACTGGTATCAACTGGATAACTTTATACATCAATATCTGGCACACGATGACATATTCATTATCCATATGTTTTTATAAAGGAGGTTAAATTGTCTCCTGTTGGTGAAATTATGGAAGTAATCCTGTACGTTGAGGATATGGACTCTCAAGTCTCATTCTACCGGGACAAGTTGGGTTTGCAGGTGAAATTTCCTAAAGAAACCGCCAACTATGGTGAAGAATTTCGGGTTGAATTGGACAGCGGTCCTTGCACTCTTGCATTACACACGGGTGGGAAACGACGTTTTGGAGCAGATGCACCGAAGATCGTCTTTCGAGTTGGGGATATTTTAGCTGCTCGCCAGGAGCTCACCGATCAAGAAGTAGAGATGGGCGAGATTCGCTCAGCAGCTCCTGGCGTCTGGGTCAGCGATGGCATAGACCCTGAGGGTAATAAATTCTCAATTGAATTACACGAATAAATAAACGGAGAAGGGAATTATGGAATATAAATCATTGGGTCAGACGGGACTCAAAGTCTCTGAGCTTTGTTTAGGGACCATGCAGTTCGGCTGGACGGCCGACGAAAGCAGTTCACATGAAATACTTTCTGCCGCTTTCGAGGCTGGAATCAATTTTATCGATACTGCCGATATTTACTCGCGTTGGGCTGCTGGAAATCCGGGTGGTGTATCAGAGAAGATTATTGGGAAATGGATCAAGGATTCAGGGATCCCACGGCACCAGATCATCATCGCCACCAAGGTGCGCGGAGTTATGGGTGATGGACCCAATGATGAGGGACTATCTCGAACCCACATTATGAAAGCAGTTGAGGACTCGTTGAATCGCCTGCAGACTGATTACATCGACCTTTACCAGACCCATTGGTATGATGAGCATACGCCGATTGAAGAAACGCTTTCAACCTTAGATGACCTGGTCCACCAGGGGAAAGTACGCTATATCGGCTGTTCAAATTACCCCGCCTGGAGACTGATGCAGGCATTGTGGGCTGCCGATCGCAATAATCTCGTCCGTTATGACACCCTGCAACCTCATTACAGCCTTGTTCACCGGGCCGATTTTGAACGCCAATTAGCTGATATTTCCCGCACCTACTCCCTCGGAGTTATCCCCTACAGCCCCCTGGGAGGTGGATTCTTAACCGGCAAATATCGCCAAAAATCACCATCCGTTGATAGTCAGCGCGCTCAGGGGGTTCAACGTTACTTTAAGAAACAGAATTGGGATTTATTGGATACAATGGAAGCAATGGGCACAGATAAAGGCGGGATGTCCATATCCCAGATCGCCTTGGCCTGGATGCTTGCGGACCCGATCATCACCAGCCCTATCATCGGACCGCGTACGCTCGAACAACTTCATGATAACCTAGGATCGGTGGTGACTCGAATTAATAAACAAGAAAAGAAATCCCTTGACGATGCCAGCCAATGGCAAGAGAAGGAAGCATAAGACGAGCATAATCATGATGGTTTGAATTTATATGTACCACTAGCCTCCCCCAACTCATATCATAATTAATCCAGTTATGGGAAAGCCAGGAAAATTTCTTTGATCTTCTCGGTTTCCCAGGCATGCTGAAAGGCTTCAACCATTAAAGGGTCATATTGGATTCCACTGCCTGAGATCACTTCGTTGCAAGCTTGTTCTGGGGTCAGCTCATCGCGATATGGTCGCTTGGTAGTCATCGCATCGAATGAATCAGCGATAGCCACGATGCGTGCGCTGAGGGGAATATTATCTTCTTTCAAACCAAATGGATACCCACTCCCGTTCCACCTTTCATGATGGTAGAGGATCACTGGAACCGCAGAATCCAGGTAATGGATACCATTTACCAATTCCACCCCCATTTCAGGATGCTTTCGCATTTCTACCCATTCCTCATCGCTTAAGGAGCCTGATTTTCTCAATATATCCTCACGAATATTTATCTTGCCAATATCGTGCAAAATACTGCCAAAACGCAGGTTGTTGATCTCCATTGACGACCATCCAATATACTCGGCGATGGTTTGGGCATAATTCATAACTCGCTCGACATGCCCCCGGGTGTACGGATCACGTACTTCAATTGCGTTCGCCAGCATGATTAAACTTGCTTCATATGACTCCTGTAATTGGGCTAATAAGAGCTGCTGGCTGCGACCCAACCTGGCTCGGATGGCGGTTAACAAGTCTTCTGGTGAAATTGGCTTGAGTAAATAATCTTCTGCCCCCAACCGTTTACCAGCCAGAATATGCTTCCGCTCTCTGCGGGCCGTCAGAAAAATAAAAGGTATCGAGATCCACTCAGGCCTGGTGCGGACCGCTTCAAATAGAGCATAACCATCCATCTCTGGCATGAGAATATCCGCCAGGATCAAATCCGGCATATCCGATTCCATCTTCTCCAGGGCTTCTTTCCCGTTTCCCCCGGTTATCACCTGGTAATTTTCCTGCTCTAACAGTGATTTTAATCCCTGGCGGAGGACATCACTGTCTTCTACCAATAATATTGTCTCTTCTGTCATGGTGAGCTATCCAACAGCTATTTTTTCTGTCACCGGGAACCAAACCCGGAAAGTTGACCCCTCTCCACTGGTGCTATTCCAATCAATTCGACCTTCATGCAATTCTACGATCTCTTTAATGATCGCTAAACCCAACCCTGATCCCATAATCTTCGATTGGCTTACTTTTTGTCCCCGGTAAAACCTTTCGAAGATGTGTGGAAAATCATCCTCATCGATCCCAATTCCTGAATCTTCAACCTCGACCCACACGCCAGAATCGTCAGAATATGTACTTACTTTTACATATCCCTCATGTGTATAACGGATGGCATTGGACAATAAATTCGTAAGCACCCTGGCAATCTGATTCTGCTCGCCATAGATTTTTGGGATATCAAATTCAGGTTCATAAATCAAATTTAAACCACTCTCTTCTGCCAAAGGGCTGTGTGCCGCGACGACCTGTTCTGTAAGCAGGTTTAAGTCCAGATCACTGAAGGTAGTTCGCTTGAGTTTCCCAACCTCGAGACGTGAAAGGTCGAGAATATCTTCGATCATGCTCATCAACTGGCTGATCTCAGATTTTAATACCTGCATATATTCATCTTTCTTCTCAGGCTTACCACGTTCTAGAAGTTCTGCAAACAAACCCATGTTTGTAACCGGTGTGCGTAATTCATGCGACACTTCGAGAATGAATTGATCCTTTAAGCGCTCAAGTTCCTTGTACTGAGTGATGTCACGCTGGCTGCTGACATACCCCATAATCTCACCACTCTGGTCTCGAATTGGAGCAATGGTCAGCAAGACATCAAAATGCCGTCCACCTTTGCGAGTTGTACTCAATTCACCACTCCAACGGTATTCACGATCCAAAGATTCCTGGATCTCGTATGATTTCTCTTGATTCTCTTGCCCGTTGAGCAGAGAATAGAGCGGTTGGCCGATCACCTCGCTGGAGAGGTAGCCAGATTGGTCCTCGAAAGCCTGGTTAACTGTGAGGATATTCCCCTCCAGATCCGTGACCACAACCCCATCACCAACACTGGATAAGACCGCCTCTACACGTTCCTTGGCATCGAAAAGCTCTGCTGTTCGCTCTTCAACGCGTTTCTCAAG
>JBEQLH010000202.1:0-5762 GCA_040326075.1 Anaerolineales bacterium | reverse complement strand
GGGGGCCATGCGGTAGTCGATGGACAGCGCCCGCATCTTGGTCCCGAGGGCGATAACGAGGGCTTCTGCAACACACGCCAGTCCGCCGTTGAGCACGTAAGCCCCGCCGTGAACGTGCACGAACAGGTGATCCTCGTGCCTCGGATCGATCTCGTCCGGGACCACGTGATAAACAGCAACCCCCTCGATCTCATCGCGCTCGACTGAGACCGCAGACTGGTCGATAGCGGCCCGTACCTCTTCCACCTTTGCCTCATCATCTGCCGCGATGAGCGCCAGCCACTCTGCGTCGTTCTGGGGCACGATCCCCATCGCCTTCATGCGATCCAGAATGCTCTCGGGATTGCTGCCGATTGAATCACGCAATTCCTCGCTCGCACCATCGGGTGGGGGCATGGTTCGGACGCTGATACTATCTTGCGTAAATTTGTCGGTTGATGACTTTTGGTTTGTCATTATTTTATCCTTTTTGTTCCTTTTCCCAATTTATTGCAATGGGAATGAGGTGGGTTTTAGTATGGATTTTGGGTTCAGCTTGAACCAAGTCTATCACTCTCCAGAGCGGATTCTACTATTGTAGTTTCTTTTCCGCCTGTTTGGATCTAATAAAAGGCTACGTACACAACTTATTTTATAATTTTGGTAAGTATTGGACTTAAGTGGGAGGGCGATATCCATACGCCCATCCAGCAATCCCAACACCTGTGAGTTGGGGCGAACCAAAATTGGCTGATATTCAATCAAAAGATCCAATTTCCATTCCTAATTGGTCGAGCTTTCCCCTTTGTTCAAAGCGTGCTGATGCGAAAAATCGCTCGAAAGGCACGCCAAGCGATTTTTGTGGGTGGGGTGCTCTCTCATTTTTTTTATCGTTTTCGCAACAAATCTTGGAGAGCTGAATAATATACAGGCGGGCATCGGGGAGCAGGGTGCAAGCTTGGTTGTCACTTGCACCTTGTGGCTCTGTCCATTAGTGGAGTCGAGTTCAGGCTAGCAAAAAGGGGCTGCCAGTTACGACGACGCGCTCGGATCCAGTCGCAGGCTCAAGCCCAAAGCGGAACTCATGCGTGTCATCATCTTTTCTGCTGGTCTTGATGAGAAATGCAGATGCTGGACGAAAAACCTATTGAGCTCTGCAAGAAAGTGCTGTGACTCCGGCGAAGCAAGCTCGTGCAGGTAGTCGCCATGGGACACGCCTTCGTAGACGAGGATGTCGGCCACCGAGCCCGCTTGACGAAGTTTGATGTGGGTGCGAACGGTGTTGCTCAAGAACAGGTCTCGCGTGCCCGTCGCCAGCAGCGTGGGCGGGAAGCCGTGGAAGTCGCCGTAGATGGGTGAAATTTGCGGGTCTTTCATATCGCGACCATCTGCGTACAGTCGTACTGCGGCCTCGATGAATCCGTCGTACGTAGGGATATTGCGGTCCACGCCTTGGTTGGTGTGGAAGGTGTCGCCTGTCCCGCTCAGATCGGATCCCGGTGTGCCAACGAACAGTGCGCCCGGCACGTCAACGCCCAGTTCGATGAATTTCTGGACCACGGACAAGGTGATGCCGCCGCCCGCCGAACTGCCGCCCATGGCCATGGACCGCGCCGGTCGCTGCGTCAGCAGGTGCCGATACACGGTCACCACATCATCGACCGCGGCGGGATAGGGATGCCGGGGGGCCATGCGGTAGTCGATGGACAGCGCCCGCATCTTGGTCCCGAGGGCGATAGCGAGGGCTTCTGCGACACACGCCTCTCCACCGCCGAGGATGTAGGCGCCCCCGTGCACGTGCACGAACAGGTGATCCTCGTGCCTCGGATCTATCTCGTCTGGGATCACGTGATAGACAGGGACCCCCTCGATCTCATCGTGCTCGACAGAGACCACAGACTGGTCGATAGCAGCCTGTACCTCTGTCGCCATGGCTTGATCACTCGCCGCGATGACCGCCAGCCACTCGTCCTCGCTCTGGGGGATGTTCTCAAACATCTTCATGCGCTCTAAGATTTGCTCTGGATTGCCGGTGGTCACCTCGCGCAATACGTCGCTCGCACCATCGGGCGGGGGCATGCTTCGGACGCCGATACCCTCTTGTGTTTTGTTGTCAGTTGATGATTTTTGGTTTGTCATTGATTTATCCTTTATGTACATATTTCCAATTATCTGGAATGGTATTGAGGTGGGATTTAGTATGGATGATGGGGGTAGCTCGCCCCAATTCTTGCATTCTTTTCTCCGGAGCAGATTATACTATGGTAAGTTACTATTCCGACTGTTTGGGCCTGATAAAAGGCTGGGTACATAACCTTTTTTATAATTTTGGTAAGTATTGGAATTAAGTGGGCGGGCGATATCCATACGCCCATCCAGCAATCCCAATACCTGTGTGTTGGAGCGAACCAAAATCAGCTGATTATAAATCAAAAGAACCAATTTCAATCCCCAATTGATCGAGTTTACCCCTGTGCTCAAAGCGTAAAGAAACTAAAAAAAAAGCTCGATAGGCATCCCAAGCGATTTTTGTGGACGGTATTGAACTTAAATGAGAGAGTGGTTATCCACTCACTCTCTCATTATCCTTGTGCATGGGCACAGGGAGTAAACCCTTCCCCATGATTTTTAGGTAAAAATCATCAATGGGGGCAATAAGTCTCGAAGGAATTACCTGTTTGGAATGATAGATTGATTGCTTGTATCGTCAAGCAACTCTGACGATATCTTTCCTTCTTAGGTTAAACAGTTCGGTTCTGGTGAAAACCATAAGCATTGGCTCGCGTTTAAGTTCATGATGTCGCCATCGCCGGCCTGCGCGTTTGTCTAAATTTCTGAATGATGACCAGGATGACGAATATAGCGACAATGGCGGCCGCCATATAGGCGGCATTGGCAACTTGTGCTGTATCTGACTGTTCGACCCCGATACCAACGAAGGCCCAGATCAAAACCAACAAGTAAGCGATATCTTGGAAGTAGTATGCCATGAGTCCAGCTACAGCCATAGCCACAACCAGCATAATGAACGTCCAGATTTCTGGAGCAATGCCGAATCCGTTCCAATTGATAAAATCTAAGAAGGCCGTGATGTTAGCAATCGTGGCGACCGTGATCCAGCCTAAATAAATGCTAAAGGGGAGGTGGACTAACCAGCGCTCACCCGAAGGAACAGTTTGCCGACCTATACCCAACCGCTGATAGATGAGGATCAGGGAAATTAATAGGGTAAGCATGGCGACAACGGACAGGGCAAAGTAACCGTAGTGCCATAAGAACAGCCAGATGCTGTTTGCTGCACAACTCAAGACAAACCACCAGCCGGTTTGACGCAGCCTGGGATTTTCCCGTTGCGCTGGAAGTAGTTGAAATACGGCATAGGCAATGAGCCCCAAGTAAATTAAACTCCAAATGGAAAATACATATCCGGCCGGCACAAAATAGACATCGAAGCTGTCTGCGATTTCCGGGGCCGTCAACCCGTTAAAGGGAAGCGCATTGGACATTATATTGACAGCAATCGTTATGATTAAGGCGACTACAACGCTTACCTGACGAATAATATCTTTGTTCATTCTTGCTTTTCTCCTTCCTGGCTCAAGCTTTTATTCAGCAATGATTTATATCATAATACCTACCAAAATTTGCTGATTGCCAAATGGGAATCGAATTGATTATTTGAGGAAACTTCCTAATAGTTTCGAATTCCAATTTGCTAGTGTGAATAAATCACCAGCCACTATGTATCCAGTTTATCACTTTATTCCATTCGAAATATAGGGAAGGTGGTCTGGGGATCGGCATTCGCATAAACCGTTCCACATCAACTACCGAATCATTCTCATCCATTCACGGTCGCTTATTATATGCCCAGCCGGGCGTCCCCTATGTTCGAAGCAATTGCCGTAAAGTTTTGGAATTCAATTCCTTCAAACGAGGTATGATTATTGAGATCAATTGAATTTTCTTAAAGCAGTCCGTAAATTCAGATGGGTGTTGGGATAGGATCCCTGAATTTCACCTAACGCCAAAAATATTGAGTAGATACTTCCTATAGCGTGCACAGAATGAAGAAAGCCAATGAATCAAACACAATCAAGGGAGTGACTTATGAATAAAGTTCAACGCTGGGAGATCATAGGCGTATTTGTTATTGTTGGTTTTGGTACCACCCTTCACTTCTGGTTTGAGTGGACTGACTATTGGCGGCCGATAGCCTTGATTGCCGCAGTCAACGAAAGCACCTGGGAACATTTCAAAATGGCTTTTTGGCCGGGTTTGATATATGCTCTGATTGAATACCCATTTCTTAAGGATGAAACCAACAATTTTTTTGTCGCAAAATTCGCTGGTTTGTTTGCCATGCCGGTGATCACCACGATCCTGTTTTACGGCTACACCAGCCTGACCGGAACCCATTTATTATGGGCTGACGTGATCGTTTTTATTTTGTCTGTCATTGGCGGTCAATGGATCAGCCTGACCATCCTCACAAAGACTGAGAAGATGCAGCCCAGTACCCAGAATTTCGCCATCGCTGGATTGGTCATTATGGTGCTTGCATTTTCATTGCTGAGTTATTATCCGCTCAAGAACTTTCTATTTGCCCACCCTGAGACAGGAGAATTTGGCATCTTAAGTGATTATGATCACGATCATGATAATGATCATTAGTTAACTGCTTTCAATGGTTTATAATGACGCCACCAGGCCCTTGTGCATACAACCATGTAATAATCTGAAATAGAATATATGCAAATTTATCGGTATAGGATGTTTATTGATGAAGAAAGATCTTGGAGTCGACTATGGCAAATAATGGATCATCTACTCAGGATCAGGATAGGAAGACAGACTATTCACAGGTGCCATCAGTATCAAAAAAATTATGGATATATATAAATTTTGACTGTAATCTGTGGTGCACCTATTGCGTTGCAGAGTCATCTCCCAGGACTGCCCAGCGAGCTCTTAGCTTTGAAGTAATTCAGCAATTACTGGATGAAGCCGAGTCTCTTGGTTTCGAGCGGCTGTTCTTCACGGGAGGGGAGCCTTTTATCCTGGACGACATCTATGAAAAATTAGCTTATGCCTCAAATCGTTTTCCAACAACCGTCCTGACCAACGCCATGCTGTTCCGTGGAAAACGGCTGCAAAAGTTGCGAAGCATTGCCAACGACAATATAAGCATCCAGGTCAGTCTTGATGGTGCACAGCCCGAACTCCATGATTCTTACCGTGGTGAGGGCACTTGGGCGAAAACTGTGGACGGTATCAAGCAGTTAAAAGCTGATGGTTTTCATGTCTGCATAAGCACAACAGAAACGCAAGCAAACAAAACCCAAATAGATGAACTGCGTGCCTTTGTCCACGAGTTAGGGATTGCAGATCAAGACCACTTCGTACGCCCCTTAACGAGGCGGGGTTTTTCCGAAGAAGGTTTGGAAGTTGGCGTGGATAATCTATTGCCTGAGGTTACTGTCTCTTCTGACGGTGTCTATTGGCACCCGCTGATCTCACCCAGCGATGGTGATATGCTGGTCAGTAAACATATCTTCCCATTGGCTAAGGCTGTCGAATGTATCCAAAAGCGTCTGGTTAGCCAGCAAGACGGGATGGGTGCCGAGCGTACTGAAGTCCAGTGAGGGTGATTTATCTGCCCCCGTTGGGAGCAAACAATCTTTCACCAACAAAAATACTGGAGAATCTTGCTATTTGATAAGCAATTTAGGTTATTTTCGCTGTTGATTCCCCGTTTTCCCCTTACGCCATGCCTGCCATGC
>JBEQLH010000357.1:0-2017 GCA_040326075.1 Anaerolineales bacterium | reverse complement strand
ATCGCCCTCGCAGCTCAGAACACAGGCAATAACGTATTCTGGGCTTCAGAGGGACGCAGTCCCGAAACAAGACACAGAGCACAGAAACTCGGATTACAGGATACCAACTCTTTGGCGAAATTATGCCAGGATTGCAGCGCCATTATCTGTGTCTGCCCTCCCAGCGCGGCTGAGGATATAGCTGCACAGGTAATTGACCAGGGCTATCAGGGTATCTATATTGATGCAAATGCAATATCACCTCAGAGAGTGACGCGGATAGCAGAAGCCATGGGAGAGGCGGGCATATCGTTTGTGGATGGCGGTATCATCGGCGGGCCAGCCTGGAAGCCTGACACCACGCGCTTATATCTGGCAGGTAAACAGTCTGAAAAAGCTGCTTCATATTTCTCAGCCGGACCATTAGGGGTGAGCGTGCTGGGCGAATCTATCGGGCAGGCCTCAGCACTAAAGATGTGTTATGCAGCCTATACGAAAGGGACCACGGCCCTGCTCTGCGCCATTCTCGCTACCGCACAGGCTCACAATGTGCGAGAGGGTTTAACAGAGGAATGGGCACAATCCATTCCAAATTTGGTGGAAGAGGCCCCACGCAGGGTCAGTCGAGTGACGGCGAAAGCCTGGCGTTTCAGTGGAGAGATGGAGGAGATTGCCGCTACCTTCAGCTCTGTTGGAATCCCCGGTGGGTTTCACTCAGCAGCTGCCGATATTTTCCAACGGCTGGCAGGATACAAGGGTGCGGAGACGCCCGAGCTCGAGCAGGTGTTAACCTCATTGCTGAAACCTGGGTAAATTTCAGTAGTGTATAGATTGTCCCGAATTCCTCAAACCGCACCCGGTGAGAATAATATTTTCAGATCAGTTCCTCATTGATAAGAGTATAATGAAGGTTGGCTGCCCCCCATTACACCTTCCTGGGTCTCTGCCAGACCGAGATCCAACCGCATCCCACGCATAAATTCTCTGGCTAAATTTGTAACCGTTAATTCCTGTCAGGTCTTACCCGGTTGTTGTTGCGAAGAGCTATAATCAATGTATACAACCCTTCTTCGCATCATATCTATTCGCAAAAAAGGAGAATCCAAAATGTCCACCTATGTCTTGTTCGGTAAGTATTCCCAAGAATCGATCAAAGAGATCAGCGCTGGTCGAACCCAGAAAGCGCGGCAAGTTATTGCTGATAGCGGCGGTTCGGTTAAATCCGGATACGCCATGCTTGGTGAAGTAGATCTGCTTGTGATCGCGGATTTCCCAAGCAACGATCAAGCCATGAAAGCCTCCGTCGGTCTGGCCAAATTACTGGGGGTAGGTTTCACGACTGCGCCAGCAGTCAGTATGGACGAATTTGACAAGTTAGTTGGTTGAGTTACTGAGATTGAAATAACCTGTGAACCAACGGAGATGTTACCCAAGCATGACAGACGCATGATGAATGATCAGAAGGTTCCAGGGAGCAACTGTGGTGAGACCTGACAGGTTTTTCAGACAACTTCTCCCTCCATCTAAATGAACCTGATTAACGAATTTGACTTCAAGTTCTGATTAATTTATCACCACACTTATGATCAACCCCAACTGCTCCGCATGTAAACGGAGCAGTATTTGCATTGTGCGATTGGAGTTGTTTTAGTATGAGGGCGCTTTTAAAGTTTAGATAATTTGATAGAATTGGTTGTCGGTTCTGGGGGCGGCGGGATGACAGCTACTTTGGAGATCGTCGAGTCATCAAAATGATCAATCCATCTTCGATTGCTTGCTCGAGTGACGTCAACACCAGATACATATTATTTGATCATGAAATTAGAATTATGGAGTTACGATGAATAAACCGAAAGTCGCCCTATTCGGCGCCTCGGGAACGATGGGATTCCAGGCTTTCAAGGAATTGTGGAAGCGCAAAGATAAGTATGACATTGTCATCCTGGTGCTGCCATCCGAGAAGAAATTGGGACTGTTTCGAGAGCATGAACGGGAAGCGGGAGTTCCATCAATCAAGGGAAGTGGTGTTGCCGAAGGT
>JBEQLH010000201.1:0-5787 GCA_040326075.1 Anaerolineales bacterium | reverse complement strand
CTATATGACAAAATCATTGGCAAGTTCTTAAATGAAATTGATGATGATGTGGTCCTGGTCGTGATGAGCGATCATGGGCACGGAACGCGACCCTATAATCTTATCAATGTGAATGAAATCCTTCGCCAGGCTGGTTTCATAATTAGCAATAATTTAACCAAGAAACCACATCTTCATTATTATGAAAAAGTAAAGCGTTTTGGGGTATCCACGGTTACCAGGTATGGTTTAGGGAAACAGGCTGGAAGAATATTGCGAAGGTTTCCTGGCGTAGTACAGAAATATACTCGACCAGCATCCATAAATTGGCAGGAAACGCTCGCATATGCCTCAGACATGTCGGGAATAAAATCCTATTCTTACGGCGGCATCATCATCAATAAACCAGCACTGAATGGTAGAGATTATGAAACCATAAGAGATGAGATCATTGACCTGATTACGCAGAAATGTGTCTCAACAGAAGGAGACTCTTTAGTTAGTTTTATCGCTCGGCGAGAAGATATTTATAGTGGACCTTATATCAAGAACTATCCTGATATTCTCTTAGAACTCAAGTACGGCTATGGTATCGGATGGGATGTAAATCTCCCGTTTATGACCCAAGCATATACTCATAATTTGGTACCTGGAAGTCATCGTGGTGATACAGGCACATTTTTCATCCGTTGTAACCGGCCAATCCGGGGAGATTCGGTTGATTTGAATCAAATTAATCCAACGGTATTAGATCTGTTTGACATTGAGGAGGATTATTCTCACGAGGCGATGAGTCTTTTTCGCTCAGTGAATTAATGAACAAAAACACGTTTTCCCAGGAAATAATCTTCTTCCTAATAACCATCTGTGTATCGATATTCTTTGGGACTTTTTTGTCGAGCAAGAACCTTACCGATCCGTTTCTCTATTATGACATTTCTTTTATTAAATCCATCCAGGATGAAAGACAACTGAATTTTCCTGATGTAGGTCCGTATAAATCGTTAAGTCTTGCTCCGGGACGATCGGTAATCTTGGCTCAATATGCGAATATGATGGGGGTTAGTCCCGAAGCACTTCAATTCTTTCCGTTGGGTTCAATATTGATTTCTGCTACTTTTTATTATTTGGCTTTGAGGTTCCTGAAATCTCCAATCATTGCTTGCCTGATAACTCTATATCTAATTTTCAATTTATCGCACGCAACAGCATTATATAGTGTGTTTGCATATGGAATCGCGCTTCCAATATTATTCGGGGTAATGCTAATTTACATGAACTTATTCGAGAGGAGGGAGATTATTGATATTGTCCTTTTGCTGCTACTGTTTATCGCTGCGAACTTTATCCATTACACCATTGCTTCCTGGGTAATATTATTCTTAATTGGAGCCAATTTACTTGTTGGATTTAAAACAGTGATAGCTAAATACCAGCAATCCAATCCACATGCAATCCAGGTATATTATCTTACTTCCGCAATGGTTGTTATATTTTTCACATTCAATCAGGCCATTTACGAGTCATTTTTGCCATTCTTCGGTTCAAGTTCTTTAGAAGGTGCAGTTCAAAATTTTTTAACTTATCTATCAATTGGTATTTCCAGGAATGTGTCCCCTTACAGTTTTCCCCGATCGAGAGGAATTGGATTAGTGAGCGCGTTTACGCTGCTACTTATTCTCGTCCCAATCATGGTCGGGCTTACCTATGATATCTGGAATCATTTCAAACACTCCCCCACCGGGCGAGTGATCAATTCATGGAGCCCAATCATCGGAGGAATATTATTGATCGGGATCGTAGATTCTGCTGTTTATTCAGTCCGGGGAAGCATCAGCACAAAAGCTTTTTCACTAATTTTCCCTCTGCTTACAATACATTATATTCAACGAATAGGAAAACGTTCTCTAGCAGTTGTCGCAGCAATTATATTATTTGCCACATCCGTGATTAAGATTGGGGTGTTCTATGAAAATTCTTATCTCATTTCAAATAACGATCTCAATACAAGTATTAATCGAATCGATCCAAGTTCTGAGTGGATGGCAAAACATGAAACTCATGACAAATATTACTTGCTCGCCGATCTAAATCTTTATGGAAAGTACTTGCTGAATTCAGTAAATGACAGCAAGGAGCCAATCTTCTTGAGTTTTGACGATAATAATTACGCGAAGATTATTGGAGAGTCAGATCACGATTGGAATTCGACTCCAGATATTATCGCTGTTGATGCAGCTTCATCCGAGCCTTTAATTGGATCTGTTTGGGGGAGATATAAGCCGCTCAAGGAATTTGCGGATCGCATAATCAATAATCCTGCCATAAACTTAATCTATGATGATGGTTCCATCTGGTTAGCTAAGCCAGTGAATTAGTATGCGGAAATTTGAATTATTTGTCATTCTTGGCTTGACGGTATCACAAGCTTTCCTGGCAATTTGCGATATTACCGGCCCATTCCGCGTTGTATCTGGATTTATTTTCTTGACAATCTTACCTGGATATGTACTTCTTTCATTTTTCTACCGCACAAAATTGGAGCAACTTGGGTTTTTTGCGCATTTGGTTCTTTCAATTCCCATAAGCTTGGCATTAATCAGTACATTGGGTCTATCAGCAAATTATTTGAGTATTGGTCTTGAAAATATCCCCAATGTAACCTGGTTGAGCACATTCATCCTCTTTTTCGCATCCATCTCCTACTTTCGAAGATCAAAAGAGAAGAGATATAACCTCAGGTCGAATCACTACCTCCTTATCATTGGTTCTTTGATGATTTTATTCGCATTGAACTTTTCATTATCGGATGTTAATGAACATTCAGAAACCCCATATCTCAGTATGTATGTATTGAACAATGAATCACTGTCTAACAATTATCCCAATCAGGTTCAGGTAAATACGCCAGTCGAAATATTGTTGGGTGTCGAATATGAAGGCAATACGGAACAACAATTCACCCTAACCTCATCTCATGGTTCCAAGAAACATTTGTCCTTATCACCCGGTGAAATTTGGACTGAAATTGTGAAAGTGACATTGAATAAACCTGGGTTGCATGAAGTAACTTGGACACTATATCAAGAAGGACAAGCTGTGCCAAAGCGAGAGATCAGATTGTGGATGACCGTCTATTGAAAATGAGGCAACGAAATATCTCTATTATTGGAGTTAAGGTTTGGAGAATATTACTTAATTCAGGTTTTCTAGTTGTTAATACACTTGGTGGATCGCTGTTCGGTTACATTTTCTGGGTTATTGCATCGAGACTTTACAGCCCATCTGAATTGGGTATCGGTGCAGCATATATTTCGGCAATCGCTATATTAGCAAATCTAGGTGATATGGGTCTAGGAATTACATATATTCGCTTTGCACCAACGATGAGGACGAAGGGAGACAAATTTCTAAATTCAATAATTTTTGTTGTAATTTCGAGTACGTTATCCTTTACATTATTATTCTCGGTTCTAATCCCAGTATTCAAACCAGAATTTTCATTGAGCAATAACGCAAGCTGGTCGGCAGTGATTTTGATTGGGATTGCGATTTCTTTCAGCACTGCTCAACTGCTTGATAAATTCTTTATCGCTTTTGAGTCAAATCAATATTCCTTTATTCGGATTCTAATTGCGAATCTTATCCGGATTGGCATATTAATCATCTTATCCCCGAGTAATGGAGCTATAAACTTGATTATTGCTGTTGGGTTCGGCGCTTTTGTCACTACGCTTGCGGTGATCAAATTCTATATACCAAAATTTATCCCTGGATATAGGTTTGGAATTTCTATTGACTTAACATTAATTTGGGATAAAGCCCGTTACAGCCTAAGTAATTACTTTTCCCAATTTCTTTGGAGTGCGCCAGCGTTGCTATACCCAATCATCATCTTGATTATCATGGGAACAGAAGCAAACGCACATTTCTATATCAATTGGATGATAGCAAATGTATTGTTCATCATCCCATATGCAATCTCCACTTCAGTATTTGCGAACGCCTCTAATCCTGGAGGGGTGAGCGATCAACTCTATAGAAGAATTCTTTTCTTCACATTGGTCGGTCTTATCCCCCTGGTAATATTGTTTGGGTTGTTATCGAATTATTTGCAAGGAATATTTGGGAATGTGTATATAAATGAAAGCCAATTATTGTATTTACTCCTGTTATCTGTATTTCCCTATTCATTTAATACATTTGTTTTGGTGAAATTTCGGATCCTTCAATACAACCGAGGAGTAGTATTGCTCTCGCTGGTGATTGCATCATTGTCATTAATATTAACTTCAATCTTCAGCATACGATTCGGTCTTGATGGAGCAGGAATAGGATGGTTGATCGGCCAATCAATCGGAGTGATTATATCAATACTCGTCTACCGAAATTTATGGTTGTCAATGGCTAAGCCGGAAACAAGCAAGATAGTTATCGCTCAATAAACCCCTCACCATTCACTGCCAATCTGAATTCTTATTATCCAGAGAGATTCAATCTTGCTTTTCGATTAAGTAGGGTGATCAAATTAATTACTTCCACCTCCTATGCTTGAAATAAGTAGAGTTGTTGACCACCAGCATGGCAAGCTGATTTCACCATCTTGGAAGATCGCGTTTGGGTATCTTGTTGCCCTGGCGATTGCTGAGACACTGAATACCCTCTTCGCGCCCCAAGCCGGGGTAATCTTACACGGATTGGTCCTGCTGGCCTTGCTACTGCATGCATCACTGAGTATCAGGAAGAGGGAGCACCGCTTCCTGATTATCCTCGCACTGGTACCATTAATCCGACTGCTCAACCTTACCCTACCTCTTAACTACTTCCCGCCGGTTTATTGGTACGCAGTGGTTGGAGCGCCATTGTCCATTGCAGCATTTATGGGGGCACGATTCTCTGGCTTGAAAGGTAATATGATCGGTCTACGCCTTTCATGGCGGACCATACCAATTGAACTGCTGATCGGCGTTTTAGGCCTCGGGATTGGATTCATTGAATACTTGATCTTGCGCCCAGAACCGCTGGTGGCGGAGCTGCGTTGGGATTTGATCTGGCTGCCTATCCTGATCCTGCTGGTTTTTACTGGTTTACTCGAGGAGGTCATCTTCCGGGGGATGCTCCAATCCACTGCCATCCGGCACCTGGGGCAATTGGGTGTGCTGTACGTAGCTGTTTTATTCGCGGTGCTGCACTTTGGTTACCGTTCCCCCTTAAATTTGTTATTCGTTTTCGGAGTGGCGCTGCTTTTTGGCTTGATCGTCCAACGGCGCGGTACACTTCTGGGCGTCTCTATCTCTCATGGTTTGACCAACATTTCGCTCTACCTGGTATTCCCCTTCCTGTTTGCAAGTTCTGCCGGCGCGACTTCTCCCCCAGTGGAATTACTCTTACCGATAGTTGCCACACCCACCCCATTCCAAAACATCCCTCCAACCCCGAGGACTTCCTCGACTCCAGTAGTGTCTTACACATCACCAAACATCCTTGGAGCTGCAATACAAGATGGAGTGAGTCACAATTCCGCAAAGTTAATCCCCTCACAGCCCACCGTGCATCCCACCCAGTGTGGTTCACCCCCAGGATGGGTAGACTACATTGTTCAATCAGGAGATACACTTTGGGCGATAAGCATCCGAACTGATGAGAGTGTAGAAACACTGCTTCTGGCAAATTGTTTAGAGAACGCTGATCTGATCTTCACCGGGCAGCGCCTGTATGTCCCTCATCTACCACTTGATACAGCGCCCACATCAACGACAACCTCCCCACCTCCTCCCAATATTCCAACTCTCTCCCCAACCCAAACGC
>JBEQLH010000200.1:2551-5793 GCA_040326075.1 Anaerolineales bacterium | reverse complement strand
CAGGATTTGAAACACATCCACATGATGAGATGGAAATCATTTCGTATTGTGTTGAAGGTACCCTTGATCATGTAGATAATATGGGGAATCAAAACACGATCGCTCGCGGCGATGTGCAATATCTCTGCGCTGGGTCTGGCGTTACTCACAGCGAAATGAATTCGACGATAGATGGTTCGCTGCGGTTTGTGCAGATCTGGATCACCCCAAATAAAAAAGGGTTATCGCCAAATTATCGCTCAAAGAAATTTACAAAGAACACTCTCAAGAATGAACTTCAACTGGTCGTTTCTGGAGAAGCGCTTGATTCTGCAATCACAATTCATCAAGATGCAAATATCTACATCGCTGAACTTGGAAAACATAAGCAACTGACAATTGCTAACCGTGAGGGGCGTCAATCTTATCTGTTTTGCATAGAGGGAAGTTTGGCAGGCAATGGGGTCGAATTAATCAGTTGTGATGCGTTAAAACTTTGGGGAGAAGAGTATTTGACACTTGCTGCGCTCGAGGAAAGCCATATCTTGATGGTTGAAATGGCGAAAGAAAACTAACTCCGCTCCGGAGACTTCCATCGCAGCATCAATGAATTCATCCATCTCCTCCAGCGGTACGAGCATCAGCTACTGTACGGCATCTTAGAGCACCTGTATGACGCACGTTGGGACCCACGCCGCAGCGGTAGGCTTCCATCGCGTGCATCGGGGAAGTCCTCCATCTACTCCAAGGGCTGGTCCACCAGCTTTTAAGCCGCATCCTGGAGCAAGATCGGGCGCAGAGTTTCAGCAAAATCATCGCTGTCCGGATCATCCGTGATCAAGTCGATCTTGTTGGGATGGTCAATCCCGAGTCCAAGAGATACAGCTCGTTCAAGTTGGTCTTGCTTGAATATCGGACCCTGCTGAACAGCGGGGGTGGTGCCAAAATATCGCAGGATAGCGACGCCAACCGCATCGATGGCCACACGATCGGTACCGGCAAGAATCAAACCCGGGTGAGCTAACGTTCCGCTATCCGGTCCACCATTGATGAAGGCGTCAACTGCATCGACGATGACCAGATCAGGCGTGTAGGCAGTATTAATCTCCGCAATCATGCGCCGCTGGGCTGCAGAATTGTGCAATTGGGTCATATAGTCCACCCCTTCTCCCGGTACTTGAGAGGCCACCATGCCCACCGAATTCTTGAGCGACATGGTGAAGTGGCCGCCAAAACGATGGGTTTTTAGACAACAGAGTGAAACAATGCCTTCTGCCTCCCGCACCGGTCGGGCGAGCGCGATTCCCGAGGGCCAATCTGAGCCTTCGAAATCAATATGTTCCCAATCCTCGACATCGAGTTCGTCAAAAGCTATCAAGTCAAAGCCAAGTTCGTCTCCCATGGCTGGTAGGCCTTTTTTGTCCATCACCCGGCGGGTCACCTCCATGCCGCTGCGATCGCCGACGGTGATATGCTCTGAGCCGTTTTGCTCAAGCCACTTTATGGTCGTGGCAAGAACATCATTATGGGTTGAGCCGGGTGCTGCGTGAGAGCTGTTAAAATTGGGCTTAACCAACACTCGCTTGCCGTGAAAATCACGCGCTTCAAGGATCGCTAAAGCTCGTTGCACACCCTCGGTGCGGTCTTCGGCCTTAACCAGGACGACCGCGGCACGATCCGGCGCAGCGGCTGCGGTGGGCTTTGGGGGATTTGTGGCGGTGGGTAATGGCGGCGAGGTGTTCGTGGGCATATCGGAAGGTGGCTTCGCCGGCAATGCGGATGGGGTCAAACCCAGGGTACGACGACAGCCGGAGAGTGCAAGTCCCCCGAGAGCACTCCCAACGAACGGCGCAGACACCCGAATGAAGGTTCTACGATCCATGATCTTTACCTCCTCATTCTTTCAATTGATACCAGATTGCTTAGCACACTCTTTATGCGTTCTTACGATTGGGCGGGTGCAAGTCTATTGTTGCCAGCACTCGCTAAGTTATAAGGTCACATCCAATAATAGTGGCCCTGGACCGTCAGGCCAGGTTTCCCAGAGTGACCTTATGGTCAAGGAATTATGGAAATCCAACCAGCATGAAGTTTCACATATTCTATACATAGTGTGAAAAGATCAATAGTGCAATCAAAACTCCTGATTGCACTATAAAAAGGATACTACACTGCCCTAGCATCTGGGTAACTCGTTAATACACCCCCAAACGCCCCCTCCGCTCTGCTTTGCCCCCTTCGGGGATAGTTCCTTACAGGATGATGCTGCGCGATCGCGGGGCATACAGCCAGGAGGAGAGCCGGACATTTGCTCAGGAGGCCATCGTGCGGCTTTTCACTGAATGAGTGAGTTCTTAATCCCCCTCCAGTGTACTCTCATCCCATCACGCTGGATCGACTATGTTGCTGGTTTTTATCACCCGATGCTGGTATGGTAATTCTGTATTGGAGCGGTAGATACCGACTGCTCCAATTCTCCAGATATGGGAACTGAGGTTGCTAGACACTGGCCTGGTCGCAGTGATATGGACGTTCAGTCGCCATCCCGGCAGAGGAGAAACGCTATGGATACAAAGGCTGTCACGATCCCGATCCTGCTACTTGGTTTTCTTTCCCTATCAGCCTGCAACTATCCTGGTTTACAAGGTGGGGGCGAGATGGATGTTCCTGTCGCCACGCCAACCACTGCGCCCATTGAAGCGACTGCGCTTCCCTCCCCCTCCCCAACAACTGAGGCCCTAGATCCTACGCAAGAGCCACTGCCAGTGACGAGCGAAACGATCCCGATCAGCATCGACAATGTAAAGGAGCTCGTCCTACAAACTCAGTTGCAATCAGAGCTGAATAACATCCATGCCGCGTTCGATCTATCTGTGGATGGTCAGTACATCGCCCTATCCCAATGGTACGTTCCCGAAAATGTGGTTCGAATATGGGACCTGGAGCAAGGTTCCTTCATTGAGTCTCTCACCTTCCATGCAAAGGATGTAGTGGCCATCGCTTTCTCGCCAATCGGAACCGTATTGGCCTCCGGTTCGCAAGACGGCATGGTCGCGCTATGGGAGGTCGGGACCTGGGAGATGATCGAAAGCTTCTTGGGTTATGCAGAGGGAGTCTCCTCGCTTGACTTCTCACCAGATGGGAGCAAGCTTGCAGTGGGTGGATACCGCAATCAACTCGGTGTTTGGCGATTGGAAGATGGTGAGCGGCTGCATTATTACGATGGGTCTGGACCACATCTTGTCAACAAGGTCACCTTCACG
>JBEQLH010000200.1:0-2451 GCA_040326075.1 Anaerolineales bacterium | reverse complement strand
TGATGCGCTTATCATCTCCAACTCCGGTGGAACGATACGTTTCTGGGATGCTGAGGATGGATCGCTCCATTACCAGTTACACCCAACCGGGCGCGTTGTTGATTTCATGCTTTCCGATGATGGCAGCTTGCTCATCGTCGGGGACGCCGACGGCGACGTCCTGGTCTATGGGGTGGGACCTTAATAGCAGCAAACACAGTAGACGCGTAAATGGAAATCGATTCAAGAGAACATACTGATTAATTCCAGATCTGATTAATTGGGATTCCGCTCTTAGGATGGATGGGCTATGGATGACAAACCCATAACTGGAAGTCAGGCAAGTAAACGTTTGTTTGCTCTGGATGCCTTACGCGGCCTCATCATGCTGCTCATGGCGCTCGATCACGCCAATTGGTTCATTGCCCAAAAACATTCAACCGGCGAGCATTGGGGTGGTCCTTACCCGGTCTACCAGGATTCCTTGACTTTCCTCACCCGCTTGGTCACACATCCTTGTGCACCGGGATTCGCGTTCTTGATGGGTGTGGGCATGTTGTTGTTCGCCGAGTCACGCAAGGCACGCGGATGGAGCAAGTGGGTGATTTGGCGTGACCTTTGGATTCGCGGCGCCCTATTAATCGCGTTACAGCTCCTGGTGGTCAACCGCGCCTGGGAGCTTTCTCCCCAGGGGTGGGACGTTCTGATCTACTGGGGTGTATTAGCTTCGTTGGGTGGCGGCATGATCCTGGGTAGCTTGTTCGTCTGGCTGCCATGGCAAGCGTTAGCGGGAATCGCAGCGGCGCTTTTCATAGGGATGGAATTTACCCATCCCGATCCAAGTCAGTGGGGAACGCTCAACGAGGTTCCGCTGGGCCTCTTACTGGGATTTAGTGGGGGTACCCAACGGTTGTTCTCCACCTATCCTGTTCTACCGTGGTTGGAGTTGGTTATCTTCGGATTGCTCTTTGGGCGATGGTTGCTGGCGGATCAAAAGAGTGCATACCGACGGGCGCTCTGGCTTGGCCTCGTATTCTTAATCGCTTTTGGTGTCGTTAGGGCGTTGGACGGATTCGGAAACATCCGTCCGAGAATGGGGGACACCTGGATGGATTTCCTCAACCCGGTCAAATACCCGCCGGCGATGACCTTCACTTTGCTTACGATGGGTTTTAACCTGATCGTCCTCTGGGCGTTCTCACAAGCGAAAGACAGGGCTCAAGCTTTCTTCGCCCCATTGTTAGTGGTGGGGCGCGTGCCGCTATTCTTCTACGTCACCCACCTTTTCCTCTATGCAGGGATAGCATACTGGTTGGTGCCGGCGGGTGGCACGAGCATTCCCGGGATGATTCCCTACTGGATTCTGGGGATACTGATCCTATATCCATTGTGTATTTGGTATGGGAAATTGAAGCACAAGGAGCCTTCCAATACTGTGCTCAGGTTTTTCTAGGAGATGGTTGACATGGTTTTACAGCAGTCAGGGAACTCAACAGCATGGGGACTGTTGAAGACGACAAGTATCCGCTTCTTTTCATAATAGGCTGCTCCTTATAGTTCTCTTCGCTCATTGCGGCCCTCTCCCTGGTTTACCTCTTTTCTCTCCCTGCTATCGTCAATGCTTGGCTTAAAATGAAAACCAGCCGGGCTAGTATGTCCGGCTGGTTTTAAGGTCGGGGTAATTGGTCAGATCTGGCGAGCGCGATAGTGTGGCCGAGAAGGCGCTGTTCGCTTGTTGCGCGGCTTTGGTTTCCGGACAGTCTGTGGGTAATCCGGCTTAGGTACATCGTAATTAAAATCTGGCAGCGTTTGCCGCGGCAGTTTTTCCTTCATGATCTTCTCAATTTTTTGCACCAATGCCTGATCGTCCGCGGTGATCAAGGTGAAGGCTTCCCCAGTTCGCTTAGCCCTCCCCGTGCGCCCGATCCGGTGAATGTAAGCATCGGCAGTGTCAGGCATATCGTAATTGATCACATGTGAGATGCTATCAATGTCCAGACCGCGCGCGGCAATGTCCGTCGCCACCATGATCTGGTACCTGCCTTGTTTGAATCCTTTTAGAGCTGCTCGGCGCTGACCCTGGGTGCGGTTACTGTGCAAACTGGTCACCTTAAAACCGGTGCCCGCAATTTGTTTTGCCAACCGCTGGGCGCGGTGTTTCGTGCGGGTGAAGATCAACACCGAATTAGTATCCGTCTGCTGGAGCAACTTGATCACCAGACCCCTTTTCAGGTGATGCGGCACCGGATAAAGCATATGGGTTACTGTGTGAACTGGCCGGGCCAGCCCAATGGCGACCCGTTCAGGTTTGTGCAGAGTCTGGGCTGCAAGGCGCTCAATCTCTTTGGGGAAAGTAGCTGAAAACAGCATGGTTTGCCGCCGCACGGGTACGTGCTGGAGGATGCGTTTGATATCAGGTAAGAAACCCATATCAAGCATCCGGTCGGCCTCATCTAACACCAACACTTCCAA
>JBEQLH010000199.1:1289-5838 GCA_040326075.1 Anaerolineales bacterium | reverse complement strand
CACCTCGATCGGGAACACCTCGTCCACCGTCCGGTTGATGAACAGCGGAGAAGCCAGGTACCAGAGGACTGCCAGGGCGCCGATTAGTATAATTACGCCCAGGATATAGATGACAGGTTTTCGCATTGAAATGACCTCCTTTTAATTTCCACCTATGGAGGATTCGTTCGCATCGCCTAAAATCTTGCTTGCTCCCCTGGACAAAGCTTCGGTGAATTGTCGTCTGGCTTTAATGCTCGCGTTAGGCCAGAGAAAAATCCGTTCCACAGTATAACAATGGACAATAAAACAATTATGGTTATTCTATCAGTTGTAGGAGAGCAATTCTAAGCCGTAATAGTCTCTTAATAGTTATCACCCACATGCCCCCACCGCGAGGGTTTTAATCAATACAGAAAAAGGGCTGTCCGATGATAAATGACAGCCCCTTCGATAAATATTCCAGAAGATTATCCTCAGTTTACTGTTATCTCAGGCATCCTGTTGCAGGTTTCTGGCAATTAATTCTTCAATCTCCGCTGGTAATCGGGGACGTCCTTTCTCATTGAGCGCGGTCCCTACCACTTTCGCTGTTAATATCGGTTTATTATCCGGTAGGCGGTAAATATCCTGCAAGAATCCGAACCGCAGCCGTGAGACCCTCTCCACGTTGACACCCACGAAGAATTTATCTCCACTCCTCAGGGGAAACAGAAAATCCATTTCGATCCGGATCACCACCAAAGTAATTCCCCGGTGCTCCAGCTCCGCATAATCAACACCCTGGTTCTTCAAAAAAACGTGGCGAGCATGCTCAAGATAATGCTGGTATACGGCGTTGTTCACAATCCCGGACAGGTCGCATTCATAATCCCTGACTTCAAATTCTAATCTGAAGTGGTAATTTTCCATCGCTGTTATCCTCCCATTAATATGCGATTCTATCTCATAATTCTTTGTAAATTGTAGCTTAGCCCCTTGTGGGCGTTCTGGTTAGTAGACATTGGTTTACCAATCCACATCGCACGGTTTCCCCGTGAACTGCGAACTCTCTTCCGTATACTGCATCAACTCTATCTCCACACCACTCGGGTCGGTGATCCAGGCCTGCCAGCTATTATCACTGCCGAATTTCTTATCGGTAATCTCCCAGTCATTCATCCGGATTTCAGCGATGGTTGCGTCGAGGTCCTCCACTTCGAGGCACAGGTGGCGGATTATCGTGGGCATATCCCCTATCTCATTCTCTTCGATAAAGACTTCAACAAAGGTTGTGTTGCCTGCCCCGGCATAGAAGCCATACAATTCGCCGTCCTTGATGAATTCAAAGGTCTTTTCCATCCCCAGGACGTTGCAGTAAAAATTTTCGCTGGCGGACAGGTCGTATGAACCGATGTTGATATGAGCTAGTTGTTTGATCATCGTGGTTCCTTTATTGAGTATTTGGTGCTAAGCGGTCTTGGGGGAGATTACAGATATTCTATCAAACTTTATGAGCGCATTTTAAATGCAATCCTCTCATAATAAATCTGTTCCATATCACCCCCCGATCTCAACTTTTCTATAGGTACATCGCTTGCAGTTGGCTTCAACCTTATTCCCCCTTCAGATAGCGGTCGTAGAACTCGATCGTGCGTCTCATCACTGTGCTGAACGAATTCGACAGGTTGTGGTTGTCCTCTGGGTATGCATAGTACTCAGCAGTTTGTTCAGCTTCCTGGAGCTGTTCGTAGAGTACTTCGGAGAACTCCAGCGGCACGGTTTCATCACCGGTACCGTGATGCAGCTGCAGTGGCCCCGAAAGATCTGCCAGATAGGAATTGGCTGACATTGCCTCCCAAAATTCGGGATTTTCATCTGGCGAGCCGTAAAGATAGACCCAATCCGAACGCCAACGGCGGGTAGAAGTGGCACCTGGTGTTGGTGTCGGTCCGCCACCTCTTCGCCAGCGGGTGAATAGATCTGGGTATGAAGCTACCACGCCTGCCCATACCACACCCGCCTTGATGTCAGGTGAAACGACCATCGACCGCAGAGTGAGAAAACCTCCCATAGAGTGGCCCCACATGCCAATGCGGTTGTTGTCTGCCGGGGGGAACTGCTGCAGGGCTGATACTGCATTCAACACATCCACAGTGTACCCGGGATTGCCGTACGCCCCGCTGGGCACACCCTCCGACTGGTCATGCCCGCGGTAATCGATGCGGAAAACGACATATCCGCTGCGCGCCAGCCAATCAACATACGCCACATAGCGCTCCGTCGTGCGGTATTCGTTTGGTGGGATGTAGCCATGGTTGAAAACGATCGCTGGCCAGCCGGTCGGTGGTGTTTCGCCGTACGGGATGGTCAGCAAACCATAGATGCGCAGCCCTTCTGAGAGGTACGAAGCGTAATAGCGATTGTAATTTGAGCCTGGCTCCAGGGTCTCTTCAATGATGATCTCACTTCCCGGGTAAGCCATCTGCCGCAGGGCGGGGATGCTCATCGGGTGAGGTGTTGGCGTGCGCGTGGGAGTTGCGGTGGGAGTCTGGCTGGGGGTTGGTGTGTTGGTCGCGGTGGAAGTGTGGGTCGGTTCGGGGGTGTTGGTCGGGAGGACCGGTGTGCTGGACTTGGTCACCTGGCTGGACAGCGCGCGATCCTCACCTGAGCTGAGGCTCGAGCAGGCTGACATGAAAGCAAAAAACACCAGTATAACCAGCAGGTGACGACGCGGATTGTAGAATACTTGCATGATTCACACCTCTAAGAATCTTAGACCAGGAATATAACACGATTAATAATTCGAGTACATTAGATGTTTTTAATCGTCTTGAACATCACTTGGGAAGTAGAATCCATTATAATATTACAAGCTTTACCAAATTAGTAACATAACTGGTTTTCACCTCCGGGGAGTATCCACTCTTTAGTTCATAAACCAAAAGGGTTATGACTAGGGTGTAACTCAATTAAGCAATTCATCCAAAATAAGCGCGGAGCACACTATGGCAGAATTAAAAACAAAACCTAATGATCAAAGTGTGGAGGATTTTCTCAACAAAGTCCCTGATGAAAAAAAACGCCAGGACAGTTTCGCCATCCTGGAGCTGATGAAGCAGGTCACCGGAGATGAAGCCATCATGTGGGGCGACAGCATCGTCGGTTTTGGCACCTACAAATATAAGTATGCCACCGGCAGGGAAGGCGAATGGCCTGTAACCGGCTTTTCTCCCCGCAAACAAAACTTAACCCTCTACATCATGTCTGGGTTTGATGAGTACAATGATCTCCTGAATAAATTGGGGAAACATTCCACCGGCAAATCCTGCCTGTATATCAAGAAGATGGAAGATATCGATCAGGACGTATTGCGGGAATTAATCAGCAAGTCGGTCAAGCATATGGCTGGGACCAACGCTTGAGATATGACACTTTCGGGGAGGTGTCTAACCAGTATATCTGACCAGAATCTCATTATGGCTACAAGGTGACTTGGAAAAATTTTCCCCTTAAGGATTGCTATCGCCAAGCTCGCACGTGGGAGCTACTTAAAGTATACTGACACTAAGAAGGATCAACCCCGGCTCAACCCGCAGCACAAACAAAATGCTCATTCCAAAGGAGTTGCACCATGAATTCAGATCAGGTTGTCCGTGAACAGCTGCTAGCTCTTCTAAATGGAGGCAACGCGCATATGAGTTTTGAGCAAGCTGTTGCCCATTTTCCAGCAGAATATTTCAATACGAAACCTGCCAATGTTACCTATACACCATGGCACATCCTTGAACATGTTCGTATTGCCCAATGGGATATTCTCGAATTCATCCGTAATCCCGATCACAAATCTCCTCAATGGCCATCCGGATACTGGCCAACTCCAGCAGAAGCTGCCGATAAGGTTCAGTGGGATAAAACGATCAGCTTATTCCTCTCCAATTTGCAAACACTTCGTGATATGGTGGTAGATCCCGATATAGACCTGTACGCACCTATTGCTCACGCTGCAGACTACACCATCTTCCGCGAAATCCTGGTTGTGTCCGACCATAACGCGTACCACCTCGGAGAATTTGCCATTCTCAGGCAGATCATGTCCACCTGGGAAAAAACATAATCTGTACATTGAAGATGTTCATCCCCGATCACATCATATTCCATTTATCTGCTCCCGGTGTTGCAGCACAAAAGGCAGAGGCAAGCGCTGGAATGGACCAGGCATGGCGATTGTCATTCCCAGCAGCAATCCGTTTCCGATGTGGCGCAGCTCATCCACGATCCAGGGCCAGGGGAATGGGTTGGTAGGCGCGTAGCTCAACACCAAACCAGGCTGCTTATCAATGTAAGATTCCTGCTCCACCAGGCGCATAGGGAAGCGGTGCTCAATTCGTCCTTTTCGCCATATCAGGTTGATCGCATTTCCCTGAAGATCAAATTCTTTCCCCCACCAGCCACCGAGTCCGGTGACCACAAGCAGCGGTCCAGCCAGGCTGCGTATCCAAGCTGGTCCGACGAATATTCCCTGGTAAAGGCCGTGTAACGAATCGGCTCTGGGTGGCTTCAAAGAGGCAAACATCTCCGGGAATTCAAG
>JBEQLH010000199.1:0-1189 GCA_040326075.1 Anaerolineales bacterium | reverse complement strand
AAATAAATCAGGAGCAATCCAGCAATCCCCAGCATATAACGAAGTAATTTTTGCCACCAGGTTCCCTGTGTTTGGAAGGGGGCTTTCTGGCGCATGAGCACGTAGCCAGCAACCGCGCCAAATAAAAATCCACCCAGGGTGATATAGTGCAAAATGGAGCGCGCCTGGGTGGAATATTGCGCCCAATCCGCCGGATCTGGAAAGGGTGCTATCAGCAAGCTTACCAGCCATCCGGCCAGGATCATCAATAATGAGATCCCGAAACCGAGCCCGATCTGCGCTCCCGCAGAGAGCTTCTTCAACCAGGGCACAGCTTTTGGTTCGCCTTTGACAAAGAGGAAGATCACCACCAGGGCGATCAACCATCCAGCCAGCACATCCTGCGGGAAGTGAACCCCCAGGTACAGGCGTGAGAGCCCGATCAATAGAACCACCAGGATGGAAACCACCCACAACCAACCCTTCTTCAAGCAATAAGCCAGGTAGCCCCACACAGCCAGTGAATCACTGGCATGGGTAGAGGGGATTCCGTAGGATGTTTCCTCAGCCAACGTTTTCACATCCCCGACCCAATAAGGGCGCGGTTGGTGGAGCAGCTGCTTAAAGGCAACCCCAAAAAAATCGGTGCTGATCAGCACCAGGAGTACGCGTATCCCCAACGATGGATCCACAAGCCAATAAATGAGCGGGATGAGCAGTAGATAGAACTCGATCGTCCCTAAAAAGCTGATAGCTTTCATCACGCCATCCAGAGCTGGACTTAATGATTGCATGGATTGGATCAATTGAATGCCGAACTCAAAAATTGGCTCCATCATTTTCCTCCTTAGTTATTATTCCGCTTTTCCATAATCTTTTTCCAACAAACGCCCCCGATTCCACTGCTTGCAGGAGCGGAACACTATGATTCTGATGCATCCTTTACATTCTTTATTATATATTGAAGTGCAGGGCTGCCCACATCGTAATTTTTATGAATTACTTCGTTCTTGCCTCAGCTGCTGTATTGTTCGATGCTGGTGAATCGTGGCAAACCGGGAGCTTGGAAAAGCACCATATAATAATCTGAGTTTATGGGATTCAATTAGGGATCCGGAGGGCGATCAGCCTGCTCCATCCAGTTGTTAAATCAGATGTAACTCAGCAAGCCTCTCAAGAACAAACGCAAGCCGCTCTTTTGGCGATATTA